>JAWWDH010000302.1:0-4450 GCA_033720015.1 Pseudomonas sp. | reverse complement strand
TCATATCGTCAAGACCCTGCTGGAGCGCGAGTGGATTCGCGTGGTCGGCTACCGCGACGTGCCGGGACGGCCGGCGATGTTCGCCACCACCAAGGCTTTTCTCGATCACTTCAACCTGAAAAGCCTTGATGAATTGCCACCGCTGGCCGCCTTGCGTGAGTTGGAGCCTGAACCCGTGCTGGCGTTCGACGATGAGCTGGAGGCGCCGCCAAGCCTGCAGGCACGCGCCGATCTGGCATTGGCCGATGAGCCCACAGCGCCGGCAGGCGAGGAGACTAGTTTCAGCAGCCTGCTGGCTGAACTCGACTCGATGGAGCAGGGGCTGAAAACCGATTTCGATGACCTGCCAGAGCAGGGCGATGAACATGCAGAGGCCGACGAGCCCTACGAAACCCTGAATAAAGAGTAGCGGCCTGGCCCTGACTGCCATCAGTTATGGCAGAGGCTGACGGTTGTTCGTCTGCCAGCTAGCCACAACTCGTGCGTGAGCGCCGCGTTTCGCGTATGCTCCGCGCCCCTTCGACGAATAGGCCCAGCCTAAACCGTCCTAATCACCAGAGAAAACACCGGGAGGTGCCCAGATGAGTGAAATTGAAGAATACAGCCCCGCAGGCGAGAAACTACAGAAAGTCATGGCGCGCATGGGCCTGGCTTCACGCCGCGAAATCGAAGCCTGGATCAGTGCTGGCCGCGTCAAAGTCAATGGCGCAGTCGCCAGCCTCGGCGTACGTGTTGACCTGCACGACGCAATTGCTGTCGATGGCAAGGTAATCCGTCGCGAAGAAAGCGCTGAAAGCGTGCGCCGCGTGATTATCTACAACAAGCCCGAAGGCGAGATCTGCACCCGTGACGACCCAGAAGGCCGTCCGACCGTGTTTGACCGTTTGCCACGGCCGAAAGAGGGCCGCTGGATCAATATCGGTCGCCTCGACATCAACACCACCGGCTTGCTGATGTTCACCACCGACGGTGAGTTGGCCAACCGTTTGATGCACCCGTCCTTCCAGATGGACCGCGAGTACGCGGTGCGCGTACGAGGCGAAGTCGACGAAGAAATGATCGAACGCCTAAAAGCGGGCGTGATGCTCGAAGACGGCCCGGCCAAGTTCACCGATATCAAGGTTGCGCCGGGCGGTGTGGGCTTTAACCATTGGTACCACTGCGTGGTGATGGAAGGCCGTAACCGCGAAGTGCGTCGTCTGTGGGAGTCCCAGGGGCTGGTAGTCAGCCGTCTGAAGCGCGTGCGTTTTGGCCCGGTCTTCATCACCTCCGACCTAACCATGGGTCGCTGGCGCGAAATGAGCCAGCGCGAAGTCGACATCCTCAGCGAAGAAGTCGGCCTCAAGCCAGTGGCCTTGCCGGACATGAAGGAAAAAGCCCGCGACAAGATCGACCGCCTGCAGCGCAAATCGGCCAAGCCGGTGGGCCGTGCCGCACGTCCGGAGCGCACCTTGCGCCCTGCCCATGGCGGCGGTGCCACGGCGGGCGATCAGGGCCGTGCGCGTCCTGCGCGTGATGAAGGTACTGAACGCGGCGAGCGTCCAGTGCGCACCCCACGTGCGCCGCGTGACGATCAAAGTAAGGGTACGCCGGTTGCCGAGCGCCCGCGTGACGTCAACAAGAAGCGTCCGGCCAAGCCGGGTGCACAGCGTCCAGGTGTTGGCTTAAGCGATCGTCCGTCGGGCAAGCCGGCTGGTGCGCCCGCCAAGCGTCGCAGCCAACCGACCCGCGATGGTCAGCGCCCTGGCTTCGGTCGTGGCTCTAAGCCAGAGTAATTGGCCCGAGCGGATACGAAAAAGGCGACCTTCGGGTCGCCTTTTTATGGTCTGCCATTTGTCTGGTTGTGGCGTTTAGCCGGCCATCGACAGGCGATTTCGGCCATCGCGCTTGGAGGCAAACAGCGCGTTGTCGGCGCGACGTATCAGGCTGTCCATTGACTCGCCCGGTAGCAGGGTGGCGCAGCCGAGGCTGACCGACAGTTCGATGGCTTGGTTCTCTATCAGGCACTGGATGCCCAGTACCGCCGTGCGTAGGCGTTCGCCGACCATCGACGCCGCTTCGCAGCTGGTGCTGGAGAGCAGCACCATAAATTCTTCACCGCCGTAGCGGAACACCATGTCGACATTGCGTAGGCTGTCTTTCAGTGCGTTAGCAACGGCTTTGAGTGCCTGGTCGCCGACTATGTGCCCGTGGTTATCGTTAACCAGTTTGAAGTGATCAATGTCGACCATCAGTATCGACAAGGGCTGCAGGGTACGGCGGGCAATGTCCACTTCGCGTTTGAGTGTCTGCTCCATGGCGACACGGTTGCCGGTTTCGGTCAGCGGGTCGCGCAATGCACTTTGCAGGGCGGCGCGATAGAGCAAGGCGTTGCGTAACGGAAACAGCAGACTGGCCAGCAATGATTCAAGCTGACCAAGCTCATCTTCACTGAAACGCTGGTTGCGGCGGAACGTCAGCTCGCCAAGGTACTCGCCTTCATGGTTCAGGCGGTAGCCGGCCGAGTGATTGGCGCGCTCACCTAAATCCAGGCGCAGGTCGCAGGACGCCAGCTGGTAGCTCAGTGCGCCAAGGGGCACCAGGCGCTGCACTTCGCTGAAGAACAGTTCGAGAATGCGCTCGACTTCCAGGGAGGTTTGCAGGCGCAGGCTTAGCTGTTGACGCAGTTGCGCCAGGCTGACCGGTTTCAGGTTTTTTTGCAGGCGGCTGGCATAGCCGAGACGCTGCAGCTTGGCAGCATCGAAATCGATGGTATTGGACGGGTTGTGCGGTGCCATGAAGCTCTACCTCTAGCGCGGTTCGCGACGTCTAGTAGGGGTAGAGCGAATATCGTGCCAATGTATTGGTTATATTAAAAGTGCTTATATTTCATGTGCTTGTGTATTTCTAATACGGCAACCGGCAAGCTTTTGCCGGTTAAGTGGCGGGGCTGCTGGCAATTGGCTGCCAGTCACAGCGCTTGCCGCCGGTTAACCGGCGGCAAGCGCTGTGCTTATTGTGCGTCAAATGCCTGGCCATTGACGCCCGTGCTGTCCGGCCCCATCAGGTACAGGTAAACCGGCATTATCGCTTCGGGCAGCGGGTTGTTTGCCGGGTCTTCGCCTGGATAGGCCTGGGCGCGCATGTCGGTACGAGTGGCGCCTGGGTTGATGCTGTTGGCGCGTACGTTACTGATGCCATCGACCTCATCGGCCAGTACCTGCATCAGGCCTTCGGTGGCGAACTTTGACACCGCGTAAGCGCCCCAGTAAGCGCGGCCCTTGCGGCCAACGCTGCTGGAGGTGAAGGCCACCGAGGCATCTTCCGAGAGTTTCAGCAGTGGCAGCAGGGTGCTGGTGAGCATAAACATGGCGTTGACGTTGATCTGCATGACGCGCATGAAGTTATCCCCGGAGAGCTGCTCCAGCGGCGTGCGCGGGCCGATGATCGAGGCGTTGTGCAGCAGGCCGTCGAGCTTGCTAAATTCGCTTTCAATCATCGCGGCCAATTCGTCGTATTGGTGCGGCAGGGCGGTTTCAAGGTTAAACGGGATCACCGCAGCCTGAGGGTGGCCGGCGGCTTCGATGGCGTCGTACACCTGGCTGAGGTTTTCCTCGGTTTTACCCAGCAGCAGCACTGTGGCGCCGTGGGCGGCAAAGGACTTGGCGGCGGTTGCGCCAATGCCGCGGCCGGCACCGGTCACCAGAATCACCCGGCCTTTGAGCAGGTCGGGGCGAGCGGAGTAGTCAAACATTGCACGATCTCTCTGATGTGTAGGGCGGTCTTGTCGTGCGCCGGCGTGACTCGCCGTCGGATGCGACAACTAACGCAGGTAATGCTGTGGGTGGGTGGCCCGTTGCATTCTTCAGGACGCCGTCGTTCAGCAGCTGCACAGTGCTCGGTCGAGTATTGCACGCAGCTCCAGCGGGTGATCGACCACTACGTCGGCGCCCCAGTTTCTCGGGTTGTCGTTCGGGTGGATGTAGCCGTAGGTGACTGCCGCAGTCCGTGTGCCGGCAGCGCGACCGGATTCGATGTCGCGCAGGTCGTCGCCAACGAACAGCACGCTGGCCGGGTCGAGGTCCAGTTGCGCGCAGGCCAGGATCATCGGTTCTGGGTCGGGTTTGCTGTGGGTCACGTGATCCGGGCATATCAGTATGGCCGAGCGTTCCGCCAGACCCAACTGTTGCATGATCGGCTCGGCATAGCGCAAGGGTTTATTGGTCACTACGCCCCAGATCAGTTTGGCCTGCTCGATATCGGCGAGCAGTTGGTCAATACCGTCGAACGGACGAGTCAGGACGGCGCAATGAGTCTGGTAGCGCTCCAGGAATTCAAGGCGTAACGCCTCGAATTGCTCGGCTTGCGGGTCCATGGAAAAAGTGCAGGCGACCATGGCTCGGGCGCCACCGGAAATTTGTTCGCGGATCAACCTGTCATCGATTGCTGGCAGGCCGCGCTCGGTGCGCAT
>JAWWDH010000301.1:0-4460 GCA_033720015.1 Pseudomonas sp. | reverse complement strand
CATCTGCGTGCGGAAATCCAGGCGGTAATCGGGGCCGCCGGCTTCCAGCAGCAGCACGCTGACGTCGGCGTCCTCAGTCAAGCGGGTGGCCAGTACGTTACCGGCCGAGCCGGCACCGATGATGATGTAGTCGAATTCTTGAGACATGGGCGTCACCTGTAATAGCGGGTCTGCGCAACCCGTAGGCTGGGTTAGGCGCAAGACCGGGCTTGGTTATGCAGCCGATCTCGGTGCGTCGTAACCCACCGGGTCGATCGGACGGGTGAGCTGGTGGGTTACGCGGCGTCTGCTTGCGCTGAGACTTCAGGCCTAGACGTTCGCGCCGCTAACCCACCCTACGAGTGGTATTTAGAACACCGAGGCAAAGTCGCCCAGTTCGAGTTGCACCGATTTCAGGCGGGTGTAGTGCTGCAGTGTGGTCAGGCCGTTTTCGCGGCCGACCCCGGACTGCTTGTAGCCGCCCACCGGCATTTGCGCGGCGGATTCGCCCCAGGTATTGATCCAGCAAATACCGGCTTCCAGCTGGTGGATCAGGCGGTGCGCGCGGTTCAGGTCGGGGGTGACCACACCGGCCGCCAGGCCGTAGTCGGTGGCGTTGGCGCGCTGGATCACTTCGTCTTCGCTGTCATAGGCCAGCAGGCTCATCACCGGGCCGAAGATCTCTTCGCGGGTGATGCGCATGCTGTCGGTGCAGTCGGTGAACACCGTGGGCGCGACATAAGCGCCCTGGCCCAGTTCGCCGTCTTCCAGGCGCTGACCGCCAATCAGCAGGCGCGCACCTTCGGCGCGACCACTGTCGATATAGCCCATGACTTTTTTCAGATGGGCGAGGCTGACCAGCGGGCCGAAGTTGGTGGCTTCATCCTGTGGGTCGCCGACGCGGATGCGTTTGACCCGCTCGAGTAATTTGCTCTCGAAGCTGGCCAGCAGGGCGCGCGGTACGAACACCCGGGTGCCGTTGGTGCACACCTAGCCGCTGCTGTAGAAGTTGGCCATCATCGCAATGTCGGCCGCGCGATCAAGGTCGGCGTCGGCGCAGATAATCAGCGGCGACTTGCCGCCCAGCTCCATGGTTACGTCTTTAAGTGACGAGCTGGAGGCGCTGGCCATGACCTTTTTGCCAGTCACGGTGCCGCCGGTGAACGAGACTTTCTCGATGCCCGGGTGCTCGGTGAGCCACTGGCCCAGTTCGCCGTCGCCGGTCAGCACGTTGAATGCGCCATCCGGCACGCCGGCTTCGCTGTAAATCTCGGCCAGTTTGAGCGCCGACAGCGGCGTGACTTCGCTGGGTTTGAAGATCATCGCGTTACCGGCGGCCAGCGCCGGGGCGGATTTCCACAGGGCGATCTGAATCGGGTAATTCCACGCGCCAATGCCGGCGACCACGCCCAGCGGCTCGCGGCGGGTGTAGACGAAGCTGCTGTCGCGCAGCGGGATTTGCTCGCCTTCGATGGCCGGAACCAGGCCGGCGTAGTACTCCAGCACATCAGCACCGGTGACGATATCGACGTAGCGGGTTTCCGACAGCGGCTTGCCGGTGTCGAGGGTTTCTAGCGCGGCCAGTTCATCGTTGCGTTCGCGCAGGATGTCCACGGCCTTGCGCAGGATGCGTGAGCGCTGCATGGCGGTCATCGCCGCCCAGACTTTTTGCCCGGCAGTGGCGCTGCTCACGGCACGCTCGACGTCGGCCTGGCTGGCCTGCTGCACCACGGCCAGCAATTCGCCATTGGCTGGATTGAGGCTGTTGAAGGTGCGGTTGCTGCTGGCGGGGCTATGCGCGCCGTGGATGTACAGGGCTTGCTCGGGGAAGCGGGGCATGATCGTTCCTCTCGTCGGTGAAGCGCGGACGTAGGAGCCGCCCGGCGCGGGGAATTAGGGGTTAAGCCTATGTTATTTTTATTGATCGTTCAATCAATAAAAATCCAGGAAACAGCCGTAGGCCTTGCCTGGCATGGCTTGCAGCCCGTTTAGAAAGTTTCTGTCGACGCCGTTAGGGTGTGCTGATGCCCAGTTGCAGGTCGAGGTAGTCGCAGGCGATTTTGGCGGCCTGCTGGGTGTCGAAGGTTTCTCCGGTGAGGGCGCCGCGCAGCCACAGGCCGTCGATTAACGCCGCCATGCCTCGCGCGGCTTGGCGCGCCTCGGGAATGGGCATTGCCCGGCGGAACTGGCTGCACAGGTTGGAGTACAAGCGCTGGTCATTGACCCGTTGTAAGCGGCGCAGGGCGGGCTGGTGCATGCTGCTGGCCCAGAACGCCAGCCAGGTTTTCATGGCCGGGCCGTTGACCTGGCTGCTGTCGAAGTTGCCTTCGATGATGGCGCGCAAATGCGCCCGTGCACTGTCTTCGGGCAGCGCGGCGCGGCGTTCGCGCACCGCCAGCGTGAGCGAGTGCATAAGGTGACGCATGGTCGCCTCAAGCAGGCCGTTCTTGTCTTTGAAGTAATGGCTGATGATGCCATTGGACACCCCGGCCAGACGCGCGATGTAGGCAATGCTGGCGTCACTCAGGCCGACCTGATCAACCGCCAGCAAGGTGGCGTTAATCAGTTGCGAGCGGCGGATGGGTTGCATGCCAACCTTGGGCATTGGGCGCTCCGTGTGCTGGTTGTGGGCGGGCCTGTGTGCCGGCAGCGCAGAGGCCCAGGTACTTATGCGGTGGTGACGTAGCGCAGCATTTCGACCACCTGCTCGGGGGTTTGCGCCCAGGCCATGGCGGCGGCGTCGACTTCTTTCAGCGGGTGAATGATGTCGTCGTTGTGCAGGGTGATGTAGGGCTTGTTCAGCGCGGCGCAATAACCAGCGTCGAAGGCGGCATTCCATTGCTTGTACTTATCACCGAAGCGGATCACCGCGATGTCGCATTTTTCAATCAGGTTTTTCGTGCGGATCGCGTTGACCTTAGAGGATTTGTGGTCGCGCCAGAAGGGCTGGCTTTCCGCCCCCAGCACGTCGCCGGCGGCGTCGCTGCTGTCGTGGTCGGTGACGGCGGAGGTGAAGGCGATGTCCAGGCCGAGTTGCTGGGCACCCGCCATGATTTGCTGGCGCCAGTCGCTGTGGATTTCGCCGGGGAGATATACGGTCCAGGTCATGGGAACCTCTTGCATAGCTAGATGTGTGTGGAGGCGTCACGGCCGTTAACTGTCAGCCAGTTTGCCATGCCAGGCCGGCTTTTTCATGGCCACAGCTGATGGCGATGGCGGGTCGTGGGGTGTCGAGACGCGCGATCTGTCATCGGAAACCCCGCGCTTCGACTATGCCGTCAGCGGCTGTCATCAAGTTACCAGCCTAAAAAAGGCGAGCTATAAGCTCGCCTTCTTCATATCAACCAAGGCTGCTTATTTGAGCCACTCGGCCACGCGCTCAGGGTGTTTGGCGACCCAGTCTTTGGCCGCTGCTTTTGGCTTGGCACCATCGCGTACGGCGAGCATCACCGAACCGATCTCTGCGCTGCTCCAGTTGAAGTTCTTGAGGAACGCCACGGCTTCCGGCGCCTTGTCCTTCAGGCCTGGGTTAGCCATGGTGTCGATATGTTCGGCATCGCCATAGACCTTCTTTGGGTCTTCGAGGAAGCGCAGGTTCCATTTGGCAAACATCCAGTGCGGTACCCAGCCCGGTACGACGATGGCTTTTTGCGACTTCTCGGCGCGCGCCAAGGCCGAAGCCATGGCCGGGCCTGAGCTGCTCAGCAGGTTGAGGTCGAGCTTGTATTCTTTGATCGCCTCTTCGGTGCGGCGCATGATCCCCGCGCCGGCATCGATGCCGGTGATCTGACCATCGAAGTCATCGGCGTAAGTATTGAGGTCTTCAATACTCTTGGCTTTGACGTAGTCCGGTACAACCAGACCGATTTTCGCGCCGTTATAGTTGGTTCCGAGGGTCTCGACCTTGTCCTTGAGCTTGTTGTAGTACTCAGCGTGGGTGACCGGTAGCCAGGCGCTGAGGGTCATGTCGAGGTCACCGCGCGCGACGCCGTTCCACATGATGGCGGGCTCGACCGGCAGCAGTTCGACGGTGTAACCCAGCTTGCTTTGCAGGATTTCAGCGGCGACATGGCTGGTGGCAACGCTGTCGTCCCAGCCGTTAACAAAGCCGATTTTCAGTTCGGCTTTGTCGGCAGCCATGGCGCTGGACATGCCCAGCGCCAACGTGGCGGCGCCGAGGCTGGCGAGACAGATTTTTTTCAGATTTAACATAAAGCGGATTCTCTTGTTATGGCAGCTGTGCAGCTGCGTGGGGCTGTTTCAGTCGGGCTTAGAGGCCGACGTGTTTCTTCACGGCTGCCACGGCGTCCTGGCCGTCGTAGGTGGTGACGCCGTCGAGCCACTGCTCAAGTGCCTGCGGGTTGGCTTTGATCCACGCGCTGGCCACTTCTTTTGGATCTTGCTTGTCGAGTACTTTTTCCATCAGCTGGCTTTCGATCTCGACGCTGAACTGCAGGTTGTTCAGCAGCGTGCCGACGTTG
>JAWWDH010000300.1:0-4471 GCA_033720015.1 Pseudomonas sp. | reverse complement strand
GTCTGACGATCAAGTTGCTGGAAGAGCAGATCTACAAACAGCAGCAAGACTTGGCCTCCTACAAGGGCGTGCTGGCACCTGCCAGTCGTCGTGAAGGATTGCGCATTAAGACCTTTGAGTTGCAGGCCACGGACAGGCCTGAGCATTTCCGCTACAAGATACTGCTGAGCCGCGTGGGTAAAGGCGAGAAGCCACTCGAAGGCCAGTTGCAAGTCTCGATTGTCGGTGCGCAAGCCGGCAAGAACGTCACGCTCGAACTGGCGGCGTTGGGTGCAGGCTTGCCGGATGCGTTGCCTGAGCAACCGATTACCTTCGCTTTCAAACACTTTCAGGCAATTCCAGAGGCCGGGCGATTCGCCGAGTTGAAGCTGCCTGAGGGGTTTGTCCCGAGCGAGATCAAGGTGCGCGCTGAAGTGAAGGGCGAAAAGCCTTTGCTGCGCACATTCAAATGGAACAAAGAGGGGTGACTGTTCCTTATGTGGAATAAAGACAAGGCGCGCACTGATGTGCAGCGCTTCGCGGGCAAGACCAGCCTCATTGCAGTGGGCGCCGAGTTGCATGGTGATTTGCACTTTCAAGGGGCTGTACAGGTCGATGGTAAGGTTGTCGGTAACCTGGTGGCCGGCGAAGGTATGGTGCGTGTCAGCGTGCAGGGCCAGGTTGAAGGCGAGATCCGTGCACCCCATATAGTGATTGATGGTGAAGTGATCGGCGATGTGCACGCCAGTGGCCATCTAGAACTTGGTGCCCGCGCACGGGTGCGCGGCAATCTGTATTACGCGTTGATGGAAATGGCGATGGGGGCGCAAATCGAGGGTCGCCTTTGCCGTTTGCCGGACGAGGCGCGTCCGTTGGAGTTGCCGCAAGGTCTCGTTGAAGCACAATAGTTGACCGCTTTTGTAGGGTAAGCGGATAATGCCCATCAGAATGCAGTATGGCGCGTAGCGCCGGGAGTTAATCAGCATGAGCGTCGAAACCTTCACCCCTAGTGCTATGCAATTTACGCAGGGCGCGGCGAACAAGGTGAAGAACCTGGTCGATGAAGAGGGCAACCCGCGCCTGAAGTTACGCGTGTTCGTAACGGGCGGCGGCTGTTCTGGCTTCCAGTATGGTTTCACCTTCGATGAAGACGTGGCAGAAGATGACACCATCATCGAGCGCGAAGGCGTGAGCCTGGTGGTCGATTCGATGAGCTTTCAGTACCTGGCTGGTGCCGAGGTCGACTATCAGGAGGGCTTGGAAGGTTCGCGGTTTGTTATCAACAACCCGAACGCCACGACCACTTGCGGTTGCGGTTCCTCATTTTCGATCTGATTTGCAGGCTGTACACATCAACGCCGTGCCTTGTGCACGGCGTTTTCGTTTGTGCGCGCAGTTGAGGCGCTAGGCGGGATAGATTGCGCCGAGTACGCGCAGCCCCTGCGCGCCGGTGACACTCGGCCGGTTGGCGGGTATGCCCTCTAGGCAGCAATGTGCCAGCCAGGCAAACGCCATGGCTTCGACCCAGTCAGCGGGTACACCATGTACATCGGTGCTGCTTACCTGGCTGTTGGGGAGTAGCTGTGCAAGGCGACGCATCAAGGTGCGATTGTGCGCGCCCCCACCACACACCAGCAGCATCTCAGTGTTCTGCTGGGCAGCCTTGAGCGCTTCGGTAATGCTGATAGCGGTCAGTTCCAGCAGGGTTGCCTGCACATCCGCTGCAGCGAACGCTGGCTGGTTCTGCAGGTGCTGGTCCAGCCAGGCAATGTTGAACAGTTCGCGACCAGTGCTTTTCGGGCCTTGGGTCTGGAAATAAGAATCGCCGAGCAAGGCGTGCAGAAGCGGCGGTTGCGCCGAGCCACTGGCGGCCCACTGACCGTCTTGATCGTATGCCAGGCCTTGGTGGCGTTGAATCCAGGCATCCAGCAGCACGTTACCTGGGCCGCAATCGAAGCCATGTACCGGGCGATCCGGCTCTAGCAAGCTGAGGTTGCTGAAGCCACCAATATTGAGAATGGCGCGAGTGCTGTTCGCGTGTGCGAACAAGGCATCGTGGAACGCTGGAACTAGAGGTGCACCTTGGCCGCCGGCCGCTACATCGCGCCGGCGGAAGTCGCTGACGACGCTGATGCCGGTCAATTCGACCAAGAGGGCGGGGTTACCAATTTGAATGCTGAAGCCGCGAGTGGGTTCATGACGCACGGTCTGACCATGGCTGCCGATGGCGCGAACACTGCTCGCTTCTATGTGTAGCTGCGCCAGTAGATCATTGATGCCCTGAGCGGCGAGTTGCACCCACTGTTGCTCGGCAATAGCTGCGCGCGCCAGTTCATCTGGGCCGGAGGCGCACAGGCTAAGCAGGGTGCAACGCAGCTCATCCGGCATGGGCAGGTAGCGCGTGCCGAGCAGGCGGGTACTGTGATCTTGCTCGATCAGCGCAATGTCCAAGCCATCCAGGCTGGTGCCGGACATCACGCCAAGGTAGAGGGGCATGCTTTAGCGCTGATTATTGAGAGCGAGCATTGTCGACTTCTCTTTGTCCATCTGCGCCATCAGCGGTTTGCTCAGCTGCATAAACCGGGCTTTTTCGCTGCTGGCGATAGGGTCTGCCATTGGCAGCTTCTGGCTCAGTGGGTCAACGTGAACGCCGTTGACTTGGAATTCATAGTGCAGGTGCGGCCCAGTGGACAGCCCAGTGGTGCCAATGTAGCCAATGATCTGCCCCTGCTTGACGTTGCTGCCGCTGCGGATGCCCTTGGCAAAACCGTTCATGTGGGCGTAAAGCGTGCGGTAGCGTTGGCCGTGTTGGATCACCACTGCATTGCCGTAGCCGCCATGGCGCCCGGCGAGGGTGATACGGCCATCGCCGGCGGCCTTGATCGGCGTGCCGCGCGGAGCGGCGTAATCCACGCCCTTGTGTGCGCGAATCTTGTTCAATACGGGGTGGCGGCGTCCAGTGGAGAAGCGTGAGCTGATGCGGGCGAAGTCCACCGGCGTGCGGATAAAGGCCTTGCGCATGCTCTCGCCATTGGCACTGTAGTAGCTGCTATTGCCTTGTTTGTTGGTATAGCGCACGGCGGTGTACGTCTTGCCGCGGTTGGTGAAACGTGCGGAGAGGATGTTGCCGGTGCCCACCTGCTTGCCGTTAACCACTTTCTTTTCGTAGATCAGTTCAAATTCGTCGCCTTCACGAATATCCATGGCGAAGTCGATGTCGTAACCGAACACGTTGGCCAGGTCCATAGTCAGGCTGTGCGACAGGCCGGCACGCTTGGCCGAGAGAAACAGTGAGCTGTTGATCACGCCGTGGCTGTAGGCAGTTTTGACTTCGGGCTTGACCAAGTCACGCTTGAAGCTGAAACCTTTCTCGCTCTTGGTCAGGGCAATGCTTTCCAGGTCGCTGAGTTTGCTATGCAGGCTTTCCAGCTGGCCGTCAGGGCTGAGGTTGAATTCAAGGGCCTGGCCTACTTTCAGGCGCGTCAGCTGCTTGGCTTCCTTGCTGCTGTTGACAATCTTGTGCAGCAGTCCGGGAGACAAGGACTTGGCTTTGAAAATACTGGCCAGGGATTCGCCACGGGCAATCTTGTGGCTGAGCCACTGGGCGCGCATCTCGGCTTTTGGCTCGCTGGCCGTCTCGGATGAGGCCGCGGTTTTGGCGGGCGGAGTCAGCGTTTGTTGTTGCTGGATTTCGGTAGCCACCGAGGACGCAGCGACCTCTGTCTGCAACAGTGAGTTCTTGGGTGTCGGTGTTGCGGGCTGTTTGCTGCCGCTTGCCGTCACAGGCAAATCAATTGGCTGGGCCAAAGGCAGATCCAATGGCGCCGATACCTTTTGTGGCAATTCTTCCTTTTCTGCACCGACCGGTGCTTCCTGCACGAGCGGGATCGCTTCGTGCTCCTGGCGGGGGGCTTCGGACACGCCGAAATACCACACGGCAGCTGCGGCAGTGCACAAAGTCAGGAAAAGAGGGAAAAGGCCGCCCAGGCCCTTCTTTCGTCGGCCGTCATCGATTGCCGGGTCGAACTTATAGTCTCGAATCACGAGTTCGATCTAACCCCTTAAAAATTTTAACGATTATGGCAGAAAACCGCGGTTTTCTAAAACGCCCGTGAGGTTAACTCCCACAGAACAGCGACCAAGATCAAAATCTGATAAATTTCCGCTCTTTATCGGCACCCGAGACTCAAAATTAATGGCGTCTGTAGAAGAATCTCTGGAAATCATCCGTCGCGGCGCGGATGAAATTCTCGTTGAACAAGAATTGGTCAAGAAACTCAAGCGAGGCCAGCCGTTGCGTATTAAGGCGGGTTTTGATCCGACCGCACCCGATTTACACCTCGGCCATACTGTTCTCATCAACAAGTTGCGTCAGTTTCAAGACCTCGGGCACGAGATTTTGTTCCTTATTGGCGATTTCACCGGGATGATAGGGGACCCGACAGGCAAGAGTCAGACGCGGCCGACGCTCACCCCTGAGGATGTTGAGCGG
>JAWWDH010000299.1:0-4484 GCA_033720015.1 Pseudomonas sp. | reverse complement strand
GGACATCATGAACATTGCCGGCTTGAACTTATCCATCTCCAGTTGTGCTTCAAAAACAATCAGCGTCATGCCAATCAGGAATATCGCCAGCACGAGCAAGCCCGTGAGCGAGAAGGGATCTATGACCATTTTTAGGGGTTCTTAAGAAAGGATGGGAAGGGTTAGAAATTGGTAACAAAATTATACTGATGCGCGTAAGCCATAGGCAGGTTTACTTTGTGACTGCAGCGGCTTTTATGGTCAGCAATGCGTCGTGCCGTTAAACAGCCGCTGAGCCTGGGCGCGGGTAAGCGTGACAGGCTGCTAGAATGGCGGACTTTTTCCTGCGGAGAGTTACCGTGACCGACGCTATACATGCCCACCCAACCCGCCTGCGCACTGTGCGTGACTACATTCGCTGGGCGGTCAGTCGGTTTCATGGCGAGGAGCTGTTCTTCGGCCACGGCACCGACAATGCCTGGGACGAAGCGCGGCAACTGGTCCTCGGAGCCCTGCACCTGCCCTATGAGATTGCCGACAGCTACCTCGATTGCCGCCTGGAAGACGACGAGCATGCGCACCTGCATGCGCTGCTCGCGCGGCGTATCAATGAGCGTGTGCCCACTGCCTACCTGCTGGGCGAGGCTTGGTTTTGCGGCATGTCGTTTATCGTCGATGAGCGCGTGCTGATCCCGCGCTCACCGATTAGCGAGCTGATTGAGCAGCGCTTCGAGCCGTGGCTGGCCATGCAGCCAATGCGGATTCTCGACCTGTGCACCGGTTCGGGTTGTATCGGGATTGCCTGCGCCTATGAGTTCCCCGAGGCCGAGGTGGTGCTCGGTGACTTGTCGTTTGAGGCGCTGGAAGTGGCCAACCAGAATATCGAGCGGCATGGTCTCGACGAGCGCGTTTACACCGTACAGGGCGATGGTTTTGACGGGCTGCCGGCTCAGCGTTTCGACCTGATTGTGTCGAACCCGCCTTATGTCGACGCCGAAGATTTTGCCGACATGCCGGCCGAGTATCAGCACGAGCCGGAGCTGGGCCTGGCCTGTGGCGAGGATGGCCTGGACCTGGTGCGGCGTATGCTGGCCGAAGCCGCCGACCACCTAACCGAGAAGGGTGTGCTGATTGTTGAGGTGGGTAACAGCCAAGGGCATGTCGAAGCCCTGTACCCGGAAGTCGATTTCACCTGGCTGGAATTCACGCGCGGCGGTCACGGGGTATTCCTCCTGGCTGCCGAGCAGTGCCGTGAGCACCAGGCCTTGTTCCGCGAGCGCCTCTAGTCGTTGTGGGGTAAAGCCGCTGCAGGTGCAGCGTGCTCAGCCCCGTTGTGCGCCCTAACGCAGGGTCAAATGGCGGCTTAGCAGGGCACGCAAGGCCGCCGGTTTGACGGGCTTGCTCAGGTAGTCGAGGCCGGCGGCATGCACCTGGGCAATCAGCTCGGGGCGGCCGTCGGCACTGATCACCACGCCGGGTAGCGGCTCAGCCAGATAGGTGCGCAGCCAGGCCATCAGCTCGGTGCCGGTTTCGCCGTCATCCAGGTGGAAGTCCACCAGCGCCAATTGTGGCCGCACGTTTTCACTCAATAGGTGCTCGCACTCCAGGCGATTACGCGCCGTCCAGACCTGGCAGCCCCAGCGCGATAATAGGCTGTGCATGCCCGTGAGGATGCTGTCTTCGTTGTCTACGCAGAGCACCTGGGTGCCGGCCAACGGCTGGCCGTAATGGTCCACCGCAGCAACCAGCTTCGGTGCGTCGGCCTTTAGCGCCAAGGGCACGCTGACACTGAAGACACTGCCCATACCCGGCCAGGAGCGCACTTGCAGCTCGTGCCCCAGGACCCGGCACAGGCCATCGGCAATCGCCAGGCCCAGGCCCAGGCCTTTCTCGGCACGGGTCTGGTGGCTGTCCAGGCGTTTGAACTCCTCGAAAATCACCTGGCGCTTGTCGTCCGGTATGCCTGGCCCGCGGTCCCAGACCTCCAGGCGCAGATGCTGGCCTTGGCGGCGCACACCGAGCACCACGCGACCCTTGGCGTAGCGGAAGGCATTGGTCAGGAAGTTCTGCAGGATGCGCCGCAGCAACTTGATGTCGCTGTCGACGCGCAGGCGGCTACCACGCAGGCGGAAGTCCACGCCTTGTTCGGCGGCCAATACCTTGAACTCTGCGCCGAGGGTGTCGAACAGATTGTTCAGCACGAAAGCATGACGGTCCGGGGTGATACGGCCGTTTTCCAGGCGCGAGATGTCCAGCAGGTCGCTGATCAGGTCTTCGGCCGAACGCAGCGAACTATCCAGGTGGCGCACCAACTCGCGGGCATCCGCAGGCAGCACGTCGTCCTGGTGGGAGAGGGCGGCGGAAAACAGCCGCGCGGCATTCAACGGCTGCATCAGGTCATGGCTGACGGCAGCCAGGAAGCGGGTTTTCGACTGGTTTGCGGTCTCGGCCACGCGCTTGGCTTCGGTCAGCGCCTGGTTCAGTTGCGACAGCTCATGGGTACGCTCGCTGACCCGTTGCTCCAGGCCCTCGTTGGCATCTTTCAGCGCGCGCTCGGCCTCACGGAACGCGGTGATGTCGGTAAAACTCATGACAAAGCCGCCGCCGGGCATCGGGTTGCCAATCAGCTCAATAAACTGACCGTTGGGGAACAGACGCTCGGAGGTGTGCGCCGTACCCTGACGCATCCAGTACAGACGCTTACTGACTTGCTCCTCGACATCGCCGCCACCGAGCAGGCCGCGCTCGGCATTGAAGCGGATTAATTCAGCCACAGGTCGGCCGACATACACCAGGCCATCGGGGTAGTTGAACAGCTCGATATAGCGGTTGTTCCAGGCCACCAGGCGCAGCGACTGATCGACCACACTGATGCCTTGGGTGATGTTCTCGATCGCCCCTTGCAGTAGCGCGCGGTTGAACTGCAGCACTTCGGAGGCTTCGTCGACGATGCGCACCACATCTTCGACCTGCATCTCGCGGCCTTCAATGGCGGCCTTGACCACCGCGCGGGTTGAGGACGCGCCCAATACGCCGGCCAGCAGGCGCTCGGTATGGGCGATCCAGTCACTGTTGGCGGTCTGGCTGGGGTCGAAGCTTTTGCCTTGGCGATAGGCAAAGCGCATAAAGCTCTGGCGTGCGCGGTCTTCGCCAACAAAGCGGTTGGCCAGCAGCAGCAGATCGCCGACCTGCACGGCCAGCATGCTGCGGCTACTCGGTTTGTTGCCCAGGTCATGGCCAATAAAGCGCCCGGCCTGCCAGTATTCCGCTACCCGCGCGCGGGAAAAGTAGGACACCCAGGCAAACAGCAAGAAGTTACCGGCCAGCGATAGCACTACGCCACGGGTCAGAGGGTCGACCTCAAAACCTAGAGGGCCGTACAGCAGGGTTTGGATCCCCGGCAAGACCTCCACCGGCCAGCCGAAGCTGCGTGCGATCAAGGGCATGACCAGGGTGTAGAACCAGATCAGTGCACCAAAAAACAGTCCGGCAAATACACCCTGACGGTTAGCCTGTTTCCACACCAGTGCGCCAAACATCGCTGGCGCCAACTGGCCGATGGCGGCGAAGGAGACCTGGCCAATGGTCGCCAGGCTGGCGTTGGAGCCGAGCAGGCGATAGCAGACGTAGGCCAGCAACAGGATCACCACGATGCTCACGCGGCGCGCTGTGAGCATCCAGTGGCGGAAGGCTTCGAAAGGCCGTTCGGTGTTCTGCCGGCGCAGCAACCAAGGCAGCAGCATGTCGTTGGAGATCATGGTCGACAGCGCCACCGAGGCGACAATCACCATGCCGGTAGCCGCCGATGCACCGCCGATAAAGGCCAGCAGCGCCAGTGCCGGATGGGCCTCGGCCAGCGGCAGGCTGATCACGAAGGAGTCCGGGGTCACGCCACTTGGCAGCAACATCTGCCCGGCCAGGGCAATCGGCACCACGAACAGCGCAGCGAGTATCAGGTAGGCGGGGAATACCCAGCGCGCCAGCTTCAAGTCATTGGGCTCGATGTTCTCCACCACCGTCACATGGAACTGCCGTGGCAGGCAGATGATGGCGATCATTGCCAGGCCGGTCTGCATCATCATCGCCGGCCAGTTCACGGTTTCCGCCCAAAAGCTCGTCAGCGCAGGGCTGGCATTGGCTTGGTTAAACAGGTCGGCAAAACCGTTGTACAGCCCATAAGTGACAAAGGCGCCGACGGCGAGGAAGGCCAGCAGCTTGACCAGCGACTCGAAGGCAATCGCCAACACCATGCCGCGGTGGTGTTCGGTGACATCCAGGTTGCGCGTGCCAAACAAGATGGTGAACAGCGCCAGTACCAGCGACACGATCAGCGCGGTGTCCTGCGCGCTGGTGCCCGTAGCCCCTGCGCCTGCGCCAATCAGCAGGTTCACGCCGAGCACGATGCCTTTGAGCTGCAGGGCGATATAGGGCAGCACGCCGACCAGGCAGACCAGTGCCACCACCGCCGCCAGGGTCTGCGATTTGCCGTAGCGCGCGGCGATGAT
>JAWWDH010000298.1:0-4507 GCA_033720015.1 Pseudomonas sp. | reverse complement strand
GGTACGCGCATCACTGTCGAGCTGACCACCCAGGTAATTCGGGCCGATGTGCTGAGTCAGGTGAAAACCGTTGGCAAAGTCCATCTGCGGCCACCATTCACCATGGCAAGTCGGTAGGTCGACACAGGCTACCGCTGCGTAGTTACTGCTGACCCAGCCACCGAGGGCGATCTGTCCGATCACCAGCAATAGCGCCAATGCCGCCAGGCTGCGCAACCGCGTCGGCAGGTTACGCAAGGCTGCTGCCTTACCAGATAGCCGCAACGTCAGCAGAAACAGCAAGCTGAGGGTGGCAAAACCACCGAGCAGGTGCGCGGTAACGACTTGCGGCCAGAGCTTCAGAGTCACCGTCCACATGCCAAACGCCGCCTGCACAATCACCAGGCCAAGCAACAACAGCGGCAGTTTCAATGGCTGTCCTTGTTGATGACGGCGGCGCACGGCTTGTACCGCCAAACCGAGAATCACCAAGCCCAGGCTGCCGGCAAAATAGCGATGAATCATCTCGTACCAGCCCTTGGCCACCTCAACCGGTGCTTCGGGAAAGCGCACTTCAGCCAGCGTCTGCTTGTGCTCGCTCATCGGCACACCGATAAAGCCATAGCAACCGGGCCAGTCCGGACAGCCCAGGCCGGCATGGGTCAGGCGGGTATAGGCGCCAAGCAACACCACAACCACAGCCAATACGGTGGCGAACAGGGCAAAACGATAGCCGGGTTTACTCATCGTCAATCCTTAACCGTACTAACCAATTTGCGAGATTTTCAGCAGGTGGCGCAGGTCGTTGAGAATCGCCTTGCCCTTGCTGGTAGCGTCATAGCGCAGCACCAGGTTGCCACGCGGATCGACGATCCACAGCTGTGCGCCGGAGGCTGCGCCAGCGGTTTTGCCGTAGGCATCAAGCTGCAGCGAATAGCGCGTCAATTGTGGGTACTCGCGGCGCAGCTGGGCGTCATAGTCGTCGCTCAACGGCTGAGCACTGGCCAGGCCATGAGCAGCACGAGCAACGTCGCGGTTCAAGCCGATGTGCACCTGGCGGGCGAGAAAAATCAGCTCCTTACAGGCGTCGTTGCAAGCGGCAGGCACGGTCACCAGTAGCTGCCAGCGCTGCTCATCGGCACCTATTACACCTAGATCCGCGCGGTTCTGCCCGGTGCCAATCAGCTCGCCGTGGTAGCTGCGGGTTTCCGGCACCCAGAAGCGCCATTGGTACATGGCCGTAGCAAGCATCATCGGGCCAATCACGATGGACAGAATCAGGATCAGCTGCAGACGCCCACGGCGGCGTTGACTGGGTGGCACTTCAGGTGAGGCATCAGGCAGGGCGATGGCTGGGTTCATGGCGAGTCTCCCGCGCGTTAGATAAACCTAAATAGGTATACAAACCAAGCAAGGCCGCCGCTAGGGCAAACCATTGCACGGCATAGCCAATGTGTTTGTCGGAGCTCATCGCAACCACCGGCCAGTCGCTCTGGAATGAGGCAGGGCCTGGCTGCAGACGTACTTCATAGCTAAGGCCAGCACGGCCCAGTTGCTGCCACAAAGCATTCGGTTTGACCTCACTGACGAGGCGCGGCCAACCTGTAGCCGGTAGTTCGCCCTGCAACTGGAACGCTTCACCCAACGGTACATACACCGTGGCTTGCAGGCGCAACGGTGTATCTGGGGTGGCGAAGATAGGCATCACGCGGCGGTCGGGCCAGGGCAACCAACCACGATTAAGCAGCAGCCAGAGGCCGCTGGCCTGATCATAGAAGGGTTGCAACACCTCAACACCGGCTTTGCCATCACGGGTGCGGTTATCCAGCAGCAGGGGGTGCTGTGCGTCGAAGAAGCCCTGCAACTGTACACGCGTGTAGGCCGGGTTGGGATGCTGCTCCAGCTCATCAATACTGATAGGAGCTACCAGTTGCTGAGCCTGATGAGCCGCCAGCAGGTCGCGCTTTTCATCGGCGCGCGCCAGCTGCCAAAAGCCCAGGGCGATCAAGCAAGGGAACATCAGCAGCACCAGCACGCTAGGCAGCACACCGGGACGGAAGGCGCTCATCGCCACCGTCCTGGAACACTGAGCATGCTGGCTATACTGCAGCTGAAGCGCATTTCCCTGCCCCCGAAGTTACCTATGGAAGTTACGCATGCTCAAAGCCGCGATCATCCTGTTACTACTGGCCACTCTGGTCAGCCTATTCAGTGGCTTGTTTTTTCTGGTCAAGGATGAAGGTCGAACCTCCCGGGTGGTCAACGCGCTGACTGTACGCGTGACCCTCACCGCCTTGACCGTTGCCCTCATCGCTTGGGGCTTCTACAGCGGCCAACTAGTCTCACATGTCACTTGGTAGCCGCGTCACAGCACATAGACGAAGACGAACAGGCCGATCCACACCACATCGACGAAGTGCCAATACCAGGCCGCGGCCTCGAAACCGAAGTGTTGCTCAGGACTGAAGTGACCGCGAATAACCCGAATCAACATCACGCTCAGCATCAGCGCACCCAGCGTCACGTGGGCACCGTGAAAGCCGGTGAGCATAAAGAAGGTAGCGCCGTAGATGCCCGAGCCCAGCGTCAGCCCCAACTCGGTATAGGCGTGGATATATTCCTCGACCTGTAACACCAGAAAGGCAATGCCCAGAATCACTGTTAGGGCCAGCCACAAGGTCAGCGGCTTTCGGTGATTCTTGCGCAAGGCGTGGTGAGCAAAGGTCAGGGTGAAGCTGGAACTCACCAGCAGAATGGTGTTGATCAGCGGCAAGCCCCAGGCGCTAATGATGCCGCTCGGTGCCGGGTAAAGTTTTGGGTCTGGCGTGTTGAGCAGCGGCCAGCTGTATTCAAAGCCGGGCCAGAGCATGTTGCTCACCCCTTTGTCGCCTTCACCACCGAGCCATGGCCCAGCCCAAGTCCGCACGTAGAACAGCACGCCGAAGAAGGCCGCGAAGAACATCACTTCGGAGAAGATGAACCAACTCATGCCCCAACGAAACGAGCGATCCATCTGCGGGCTGTACATGCCCGAGCGACTTTCCTTGATCACATTGCCGAACCAGCCAAACAGCATGTAGGCGAGAAATAGGCCGCCAACAAAGAAGATTAGCGGGCCGTTGGAGTCGGCACGCTCAGCCTTCATGTCGTTGAACCAGGTGCCTACGCCATAGACCGAGAACAGCATGCCCAGCGTGGCAATAATCGGCCACTTGCTCTGGGCCGGGACGTAATAGCTTTCATGGGTTTCGTGACTCGACATTTATTGTTCTCCTTATGGAGCCGCCCGGGTAAGGGTCACTTGCGCCACCGGCGGCTTGCGCGCGGTGACATCAAACAAGGTGTAAGCCAAGGTTAGGTGGCGAACGTCTGCCGGTAAGTCTCTATCGACGATAAACCGCACCGGCATTTCGATGCGCTCGCCGGGTTGCAGTACCTGTTGGGTAAAGCAAAAGCATTCCGTCTTGTGAAAATAAGCAGCCGCTTTGGACGGTGCCACGCTGGGGATCGCCTGGGCGGTCATCGGTTTTTCCGTCGGGTTATACGCAACAAACAGCATTTGCGTACTGTCACCCGGATGCACCACCACCTCGTCAGCTTGCGGGCCAAACTCCCACACCATATCGGCAGCATTGGTGGCCAAGAACTGCACGCGCACCTGGCGCTGCTCGTCCACCATCTGCTCACCCTCGTAAACACCAGCGGTTTTACCGTTGATGCCGAAGGCCTGGCACATCACGTCATAAATCGGCACCAGGGCGAAACCGAAGCCGAACATAGCCACCACCACCAGTATCAGGCGGATAACCAAGCGGCGAGTCGGCAGAGTCTCACTCATGGGCATATATCCTTATTTCACATCCGGTGGCGTCTGGAAGGTGTGATACGGCGCAGGTGACGGGATGGTCCACTCCAATCCCTCAGCACCGTCCCAAGGCTTGGCCGCCGCCGTTTTACCACCGCGGATGCACTTGATGACGATAAACAGGAACAGCAGCTGGGTTGCACCGAACATGAATGCCCCGATCGAAGAGACCATGTTGAAGTTGGCAAACATCATGTTGTAGTCGGGAATCCGCCGCGGCATGCCAGCCAAGCCAACGAAGTGCATCGGGAAGAACGCCATGTTCATGCCGATAAAGCTCATCCAGAAATGCAGCTTGCCGAGGGTCTCGTCATACATGTGCCCGGTCCACTTCGGTAGCCAGTAGTAGGCCGAGGCGAAGATGCCAAAGATCGCCCCCGGCACCAGCACGTAGTGGAAGTGCGCCACCACAAAATAGGTGTCGTGGTACTGGAAGTCCGCCGGGGCGATGGCCAGCATCAGGCCGGAGAAACCGCCGATGGTAAACAGAATGACGAACGCCACGGCGAACAGCATCGGTGTCTCGAAGGTCATCGAACCGCGCCACATGGTGCTCGCCCAGTTGAACACCTTGACCCCGGTGGGCACGGCGATCAGCAGGGTGGCGTACATGAAGAACAACTCGCCGGTGAGCGGAATGCCCACGGTGAACATGTGGTGCGC
>JAWWDH010000297.1:0-4510 GCA_033720015.1 Pseudomonas sp. | reverse complement strand
TGGCGCTGGCGCTGTTTGGCCTGATGCTTTACATGGTCGCGCCGCCCAGCAGCCAGCCGAGCGATGAGCCGCTGACGGTGGCCAATTTCGTCCGTCTGGACGGTAAGACCAGTGAGGCCGCGACGCGTAGCCGGCAACAGGCGCCGCAGCCACCACAGGCGCCGACGCCACAAACGCCAACGCCGCCGACGCCGATGGCCGCCACACCCAGTGCCAATCTGCCAGCGCTGGATTTACCAGTGCCGAGTCTGAGCAGCGCTATCGCGGTTAACAGCGCACCCTCGCCGAGTTTGGCGGGGCTGGCGGCTGCGGCTGCACCGAGTGCCCCGGCACCAAGCGCTGCTGACGGACAACCCGCTGGCCCGCAGAGCGAGGTGATGCCGCTCAATGATGTCAGCCCTAATTACCCGCGTTATGCCTTGCAGCGCGGCATCGAAGGTCACGTAAAGTTGGCATTCACCATTAATCGCGCCGGTGCAGTGGAAAACGTCCGGGTGATTGAGGCATCCCCGCAAAATGTATTCGAGCGTGAGGCGCGGCGTGCGGCCGTGCGCTGGCGCTTTGCGCCGCGTACTGAGGGTGGTTTGGCGGTGGCCCGTGAAGCGGTGAAAACCTTGTACTTCCGCTTAGAAGGAGGCCGCTGATATGTATCGCTTACTGCTGCTGATCGCGCTGTGTGGCGCGGGCACGCTACAGGCGGCCGGGCAGGTGGTAGACCCGGCGGTGTTTCGCGCGCTGGATACGGCGCAAAGTGCGCAGAAAAAAGGCGATTACGCAGCCGCGCGCCGTGCCCTGGATGCCGCCAAAGCCCAGCCTGATAGCCTGGAAGAAGCACTGCTGTGGCGCAGTCGCGGCTACCTGGCCTGGGCTGAAGGGCAGAATGCCCAGGCGATTGAATGGCTGGAGAAGGCGTTCAACAGCGGCAAGTTGGACGCTGAGCTACAGGCCGCCGAGGCGCTTAATCTGGCGCGCCTGAACCTGGCTGAGCGGCGTTATGAGCGGGTGGTCAATCTGCTCGCGCCAGTGCCGGGGAATGCCGGTGAAGAGGTTCTACAGATGCTGGTGCAGGCCTACCAGGGGCTCGCTCAGCCAGCCAAGGCGCTGCCGCTCGCCGAGCGTTATGTGCAGGCCAATCCGCAGGCCGCTGATAGCTGGTTGCAGTTTCTGGTGGCGATGAATGCCGAGCTGAAAAAATATGCCGCCGCCGAGCGCTGGCAGCGCCAGTTGCTGGCGCGCCAGCCAAACCATGCGCAAGGCTGGCGGCAGCTGGCGGCGTTGCAACAGCTGAGCGGGCGGCATGACAAGTCGCTGGCAACCCTGCGCGCGGCGTATCAGAAGGGTTTGCACTTTAGCGAAAGCGAGCTGGATAACCTGGTGCTACTGGCTGGGGCTGCCGAGCAACCCTGGCAGGGCGCGACGTTGCTCGCCGCTATGCTCGATCAGCAGTTGTTGACGCGCACCCGCGCCCGCGAAGAGCGTCTGGCGCTGTTGTGGTGGCAAGCCCGCGAGCGCGCTAAGGCTGCGCTGATCTTTCGCGAGCTGGCTGCCCGTACGGGCAGCGCCAAGCATTGGCTGTATGTGGCGCAACTGGAGTTGGAGCAAGCGCGCTGGCAGGCCGGCCTCAACGCCTTAAGCAAGGCCGAGCGAGCGGGTGCTGAGCGGAGCAAAGTGCGCGCCTGGCGTAACTGGGCGGAAAGCGAATTGAGCCATGTACGCGAGAAGCGTGTCGCCAGCGCCGGCTAAAGGTGGCTGCGTCATAGCGCTTAGCTGTCTGGCAGTTCGTAGGCGTAAATTTTCTCGGCCTGCATCTGGTAGCCGGCTTCGGCCAGCTCGCTGCTGGTTTGCTCGACCTTGAGCGGGCCTTCGATCCAGAACGGCTGATACAGCGCATCCATCAAAACGCCCAGCTCGGCCGTCACATGCACGATCTGGTTCGACGGCGGTGGTGGTACATGGATGCACGCGCCGAAGTAAGGCACCAAGAGAAACTCGATCACCCGGCCTTCCTCGGTGACATCCAGCGGCACGATATAGCCCGGCAGCTTCACCGCTTGGCCATTCAGCGCCTTTACCACGGGGGCTGCCGGGGATTGCTGCATGGCTGCCGGGCCGGACTCGGCCAGGGCATCGGCCAGCTGCGACAGGTCGTGCATGGGCCTCGCTTCGACGATTTGCGGCGGCGCATCAGGTGGAATCATTTCCGACCAGGTCAGCTCGCGCACCTCGGCGGCCGCCAGCGGCAGGGCCAAAGTGAACAGCAGGGTGGCGAGCAGAGAGCGGTGCATGGTCAGCCTCATAAACGAATCGATAAGCCATCGGCCAGGGATTGCCGGTACGCGCGCCAGGCCGGTATACAGCCCATCAACAGGGCGGCGCTGAGGATAGCGCCGAGCAGCGTCCACTCATAGCGGCTCGGCAGATTCAGCGGCAGATACAGGCCGTAACCTGCCTGGATATAGCCTTGTGCTGCGGCGATGCCGAGGTACAGCAACAGTAGGCCGAGCAGCACCCCGGCCAAAGCCAGGGCAAAAGCCTCGACAATCAACAGACTGGCGATATGCCAAGGCCGCGCACCGACCGAGCGCAGAATGGCCATTTCCCGCCGGCGCTCATTGAGGCTGGTGAGGATCGCTGTGAGCATGCCGATCAGTCCGGTCAGCACGACGAACAGCGACACCACAAACAGGGCTTTTTCGGCGGTGCCCATCAGGCCCCACAACTCCTGCAACGCCACGCCGGGCAGGATCGCCAGCAGCGGCTCGCCACGGAACTCGTTGATCTCCCGCTGCAGGCTGAAGGTGGCGATCTTGCTATTCAGACCTAGCAGCACAGCGGTGATCTGCTTGGGTTGCAGCTCCATGGCGCGTGCCTGCTCGGCGCTGACTTTGCCTGCGCCGCGTGCCGGCATGCCGTTTTGCCAGTCGATATGCAGCGCCTCCATCCCGGCGAGGGATACATGCAGGGTGCGGTCAACCGGGGTGCCGGTGCGGGCCAGAATGCCGACCACTTTGAACGGTTTGTCGTCATGTTTGACCAGGCTGATGCTGGCCACGCCATGGGCCAATACCAGCTCGCTGCCGAGGGTGTAATCCAGCGCCTCGGCCACTTCCGCGCCCAGTACCACCTCGAACGGGTCATCGCTGAAGGCGCGGCCGCTGCTCAGTTGCAGGGCCTGCGTGCGCGCATAGCGGTAGTGCTCGAAATACGCCGGGCTGGTGCCCATCACCCGGTAACCACGGTGTGAGTCGCCCAAGGAAATCGGGATGGCCCATTTCACCTGGCGATGCTCGGCGAGGAGCTCAAAGCTGTCCCAGCGAATGTTGTTGGTGGCATTGCCGATGCGGAACACCGAGTACAGCAGCAGGTTAACGCTGCCCGAGCGTGCGCCGACGATCAGGTCGGTGCCGCTGACGGTGTTGGCAAAGCTGGCGCGGGCCTCGGTACGCACCCGCTCGACAGCGAGCAATAAACACACCGACAGGGCGATGGCGAAGACGGTGAGCAGGGCAGTAAAACGACGGTTGTTCAGGCTGGCCAAGGCGAGACGCAGTAGGTACATGCTCAGATCTCCGCCAGTTGTGTGGCGCGGTTGAGCTCGGCCAGCGACAGGCTGCGATCAAACAGGCGCGCCAGGCTCTGGTCGTGGCTGACGAACAGCAAGCTGGAGCCGGCTTCGCGGCATTCGGCGAACAGCAGTTCGAGAAAGGCTTCGCGGGCGTCGGCATCCAGTGCCGAGGTCGGTTCGTCGGCGATCACCAGCTCCGGCTGACCGATCAGCGCGCGGGCGGCGGCGACGCGCTGCTGCTGGCCAATCGACAAGTCACCGGCGCGGCGCTGCAATAGCTCTGGCTGCAGGCCCAAGTGGGCGAGCAGGGTGCTGGTGGCCTTGGCCACACTGCCATGCCGTTGTACTGCGCGCCGGGTGCGCAGCGTGGAAAAATGGCAGGGCAGCTCGACGTTCGCGCGTACCGAGAGAAACGGCAGCAGGTTGAACTGCTGGAAGATATAGCCGGTGTGGTCGACGCGAAAACGATCACGCGCGCCGGCAGAGAGTTTGCTTAGGTCTTGCTCGAGCAGCTGAATGCTGCCGCGGTTGGGCTGCTGCACGCCGCCCAGCAGGCCTAACAGAGTGGTTTTGCCGCTGCCGCTGGGGCCTTTGAGAAACAGGCTTTCACCGCGTTGCAGGGTGAATGCCTCGATGTCCAACAGTTCGGGCTGGCCGGGCCAGGCAAAACCGAGGTTGGACAGATGAATCAGGGCTGTACTCATAAAGTAAGCGGCCGGGTTGCCCCGGCCGTTCTGCTGCAAAAGGAGTGATTAGAAGCTCAGAGTCGGCTGTGCGGGCGTTAGCTCGAGGCCCTGCTGGCCATTCGGGCTGATCAGTTGTACCTGAATTTTCTCGGTGGCGGGGAAGCGCTTGAACAGCTCAGCCAGATCAAGTTGCTTGAGTTGGTCGGGCGCCTGGCAGTCGAGGGTGTAGTGCGCGTCGATATCACTGTGAGCGTTGTCA
>JAWWDH010000296.1:0-4516 GCA_033720015.1 Pseudomonas sp. | reverse complement strand
GCTGGCGCGCGATACCGACTGGGGTGAGCTGGGCCGGGAGATTTTCCTCGGCAAGAGCATCATGTTGTTGCTCGGTGGTCTGATCATTGGTGCGATCGCCGGCAAAGAAGCAATCAAACCGCTGGAGCCGCTGTACACCAGCATGTTTAAACCGGTGTTGGCGTTCTTCCTGCTGGAAATGGGCCTGATTGCCTCCGGCCAACTCGGCGCGCTGAAACAGTTTGGCCTGCGTTTGCTCGGCTTCGCCTTGCTGATGCCGCTGCTGGGCGCGCTGATTGGCGCATTGCTCGCGCGCTTTATGGGATTGTCGCTGGGCGGTACAGCGGTGCTGGCAACGCTGGCCGCCTCGGCCTCGTATATCGCCGTGCCGGCAGCGCTGCGTTTGGCCCTGCCGCAAGCCAACCCCTCGCTGTCGCTGACCGCGTCGCTGGGTATAACCTTTCCCTTCAACATTCTGTTTGGCATCCCGCTGTACCTGATGTTGGCCGAACAGCTCATTGCCTGGGGGCTCTGATATGAACGCACACATGCGTACCCTGCTCACCGTGATCTGCGAAGCGGCGCTGGAGAAAAAACTGGTCACTGACTTGCAGACCCTCGGTGCTCCCGGCTGGACCATCTCCGACGCCCGTGGTCGGGGTGGCCGCGGCGTACGCAGCGCGGGCTGGGAGACCGAGGGCAATATCCGCCTGGAAGTCATCTGCGCGCGGGATGTGGCCGAGCGGATTGCCGAGCATTTGCAGGCGCGTTACTACGCCGATTTCGCCATGGTGTGCTACCTGGCGCAGGTGGAAGTGCTGCGCCAGGAAAAATTTTAAGCCTGTGATCAGCCGCGTCAGGCAAGCGTCTACCTGCCATCGCCCGGGATGCGCTCGGGCTTTGTGGTGAGCCTGAGCATGCAAGCGTTGCTGAATGAAATTCTCGATGAGGTGCGTCCGTTAATCGGCCAGGGCAAGGTGGCCGATTACATCCCGGCGCTCGCCGATGTACCGGCCAACCAGCTGGGCATTGCGGTGTATAGCAACGAGGGTGAGCTGTTTTGTGCAGGCGACGCCGATACGGCATTTTCCGTGCAGAGCATTTCCAAGGTGTTCAGCCTGGTGCAGGCCATTCAGCATTCCGGCGAAGCCATCTGGCAGCGCCTGGGTCACGAGCCTTCCGGTCAGCCGTTCAACTCGCTGGTGCAGCTGGAGTTCGAGCGTGGCCGCCCGCGCAATCCGTTTATCAATGCCGGCGCCCTGGTGATTTGCGACATCAATCAGTCGCGCTTTGCCGCGCCGGTGCTGTCGATGCGTGATTTTGTCCGGCGCCTGGCCGGCAACCCCGAGGTATCGGTGGATAGCAAGGTGGCGGATTCGGAATATCAGCACCGTGCGCGCAACGCGGCGGCGGCCTATCTGATGCAGTCTTTCGGTAATTTCCATAACGACGTGGAAGCGGTGTTGCGTAGCTATTTCAGTTGCTGCGCGCTGCGCATGAGCTGTGCCGACCTGGCGCGGGCGTTTTGCTTCCTGGCTAATGACGGCTTCTGCCAACACAGCGGCGAGCAGATTCTCAGCGCGCGGCAGAGCAAACAGATCAACGCGATCATGGCCACCAGCGGCCTGTATGACGAGGCGGGCAACTTTGCTTATCGCGTCGGCTTGCCGGGCAAAAGTGGCGTCGGCGGAGGCATCGTCGCGGTGGTGCCGGGGCGTTTCAGTGTGTGCGTGTGGTCGCCGGAGCTGAATGCTGCCGGTAACTCGCTTGCAGGTATCAAGGCGCTCGAACTGCTGAGCGAGCGGATTGGCTGGTCAGTGTTCTAGGGGCTGACTTGGATCTGCGGCAAGTTTACGACACGTAGGGTGGGTTAACGGCGCAAGTCACCATTTTGCAGGTACTGCGATGCTGGTGCGCCGTGTAACCCACCAAGCGGTCTCCACTCATCCGGTGGGTTACGGCGCGGCCAACGTCGCGTCAATCGCCACAGGCGTATCAGCGCCCCACCCTACGGCTCTATACCATCAGCCGGCGATCAATTCCTTAGCGGCCTGGCGGTGATCGGCAATCAGCTGCGCCACATCCAGCCCTTCAATTTGCCCGTCGATCACCCGCCACTGGCCGCCGATCATCATCCGGTCGGCCTTGTCCGCGCCACACAGCAACAGCGCGGAGATCGGGTCGTGGCTGCCGGAGAAGCGCAGCTCATCCAGTTTGAACAAGGCCAGGTCGGCCTGCTTGCCCACCGCCAGTTCGCCGATGTCCGTGCGCCCCAGCAGTTTGGCCGAGCCTTTGCTGGCCCAGCCCAAGACCAGTTCCGGGGTGATCTGCTCGGCGCCGTAGCGCAGGCGCTGGATATACAGGGCCTGACGCGCTTCGAGGATCATGTTCGAAGCATCGTTGGAGGCCGAGCCATCAACGCCGAGGCCGATGGGCGCGCCGGCTGCTTGTAGGTCGAGGGTTGGGCAGATGCCGGAGGCCAGACGCATGTTCGAGCTGGGGCAATGGCAGATGCCGGTGCCGGCCGCGCCCAGGCGTTCGATTTCATCCGGGTTGAAGTGGATGCCGTGGGCCAGCCAGGTGCGTGAGCTGAGCCAGCCGACGCTGTCCAGATAATCCACGGTGCGCAGGCCGAAGCGCTGCAGGCAGAAGTCTTCTTCGTCGAGGGTTTCCGCCAGGTGAGTGTGTAGGCGCACGTCGAGTTTTTCAGCCAGCTCGGCACTCTGACGCATGATTTCCTGGGTCACCGAGAAGGGTGAGCAGGGCGCCAGAGCGATTTGAATCTGGGCGCCGTCGCCACTCTGGTGGTACTGCTGAATCAGGCGTTGGCTGTCAGCCAGAATCACCTCACCTTGCTGCACGGTCTGCTGTGGCGGTAGGCCACCGTCGGCCTCGCCCAGGCTCATCGAACCACGGGTGAGCATGGCGCGCATGCCCAGTTCACGGACGGCCTCGACCTGCACGTCGATGGCGTTTTCCAGGCCGCCGGGGAACAGGTAGTGGTGATCGGCGGCGGTGCTGCAGCCGGACAGCAGCAGCTCGGCCAAGGCGACCTTGCTGGCCAGCGCGAGCTTCTCCGGGGTCAGGCGTGCCCACACCGGGTAGAGGGTTTTCAGCCAGGGGAACAACGGCTGGTTGACCACCGGGCCCCAGGCGCGGGTGAGGGTTTGGTAGAAATGATGGTGGGTGTTGATCAGCCCAGGCAGCACCACATGCTCACGGGCGTCGAAGGTTTGCTGGCAGGGCAAGGACGGCTGCTGGCCGGCCTTGAGCAGTTCGACGATGACACCATTTTCAATCACCAGACCGCCGGCGGCGTCGAGGCTGTTGGCGGTGAAGATGGCGAGGGGGTTTTTGATCCAGATACGGGTAGCAGCCATTGAGTTGGCTCCTCTGAAGTGGGGTTCAGGTTAGCCAGCTCAGTGTTTACCCTGTCTGCTGATCCAGGTACGCGGCCGGCATAGTCGCCGGGCGTGGCGCAGACGATAACGCCGTGAATTATCCGCTGCAAGTTTGTGACGTGTGCAGCGCCGTTAGCCGAGCAATTTGCGGTACTGCAAAAAACCCGAGCGCTCGGCGATGCGTTCATACAACAGCATGGCTTTGCTATTGCTCTCATGGGTCAGCCAGTAGGTGCGCGAGCAGCCTTCGGCCTTGGCTTGCTGGTAGACGTGCTCAATCAGCTTGCGCCCGGCACCGCTGCTGCGCACATCCTTGGCGATAAACAGGTCCTGCAGGTAGCAGTAGTCACCGATGGTCCAGGTCGAGCGGTGGTAGATCCAGTGCACCAGGCCGATGGCTTTGCCCTCGTGCCAGGCCAGCGCCGCATGCATCGGCTCGGCGGGGTCGAGGAAGCGTTGCCAGGTGGTGTCGCTGATGGCGGCGGCAATCTCAGTCATATAGAAGCGCTGATAGCTCTGCCACAGTGGCAACCAGGCGGCATGGTCGGCGCTGGTGATGGGGCGGATCTCGACGGGAATGCGAATCGACATGACGCTGGTTCCTCGGTTGGCTAAAGCCCTGAAAACGTAAATAGCTGCTTGCAGCCTAGCTGCAAGCACGCTGGCTTCAATCGGCGCGTTCACCACAGAGATCCAGGGCAAACCAGTGTTCCACTTCGCTCTGGCTGAGACCTGCACCGAGCAGGGCGAACAGCTTGCCCAGCGCCGCCTCGCGAGTCATCCCACCGGCGGAGATCAACCCGGCGTTGGCCAATTGACTCCCTGCAGCATACACCCCGAACTCGACATGGCCGTGTGGACATTGGCTGATCGCTGCCAGCACCACGCCGCGATCATGCGCAGCCTTGAGCACGCCGAGCAGTTCGACGTCATCCGCCGGGCCAGTGCCACTGCCGTAGCATTCCAACAGCAGGCCCTGCACGCCGCTGTTGAGTAACGCGTGCACGTGGCTCGCTTGGATGCCAGGGTAAAACGGCAATACGGCGAGGTTGACTGGCTGGCGCGGCTGGCGGTAGTCGATGCTAGCCGGGAGGTTCTCGGCCCGTGCGCTGTGGCGCTGACGCGGTAGCACGTGG
>JAWWDH010000295.1:0-4520 GCA_033720015.1 Pseudomonas sp. | reverse complement strand
CTACCCGCTGACCGAAGACGACATGGAGCGTTTGCAGCTTCCGGCCGCCCTCAAACAATACAAGGACAAGCTGTTCGGCCTGACCATCGACCCGGATCGCCTCACCGCCATTCGCAACGAGCGTAAGCCCAACAGCCGCTACGCCAGCTATGCCCAATGTGAATTTGAAGTGCGCGAGGTGGAAAACCTGTTCCGCCGCGAAAACATCGCCTTCATCAACTCCACGCATTTCTCGGTGGAAGAAATTTCCGCCAAGATCCTGGTGGAAAAAGGTGTAGAGCGGCGCTTCAAGTAACCAAGGCAAACCATTGATCTAAGAAGAAAAGACTCGAACACTTCGAGTCTTTTCTCACCATCAAAGGTTAAAACGAATCGCCCGGCACCCGCACCCAACCTTCCATCAGAATGCGCGCACTGCGACTCATAATTGCCTTGGTGACCGCCCACTGACCATCAACCAACGCCGCCTGAGCCCCCACCCGCAACGTGCCGGATGGATGACCAAAACGCACCGCCTCACGCGCACTGCCACCCGCCGCCAGATTGACCAGGGTGCCGGGAATCGCCGCCGCCGTACCAATGGCGACAGCGCAGGTGCCCATCATCGCATGGTGCAGTTTGCCCATGGACAACGCCCGCACCAGCAGGTCGACATCTGCGGCTTGCACCGTCTTGCCGCTGGACGCGAGGTAATCCTTGGGTTTGGCCACAAAGGCGATTTTCGGCGTGTGCTGACGGGTAAGCGCCTCTTCGGCCGTCTTGATCAACCCCATGCGCAACGCACCGGCGACGCGGATTTTCTCGAAGCGCGCCAGCTGCTCAGGGTCACCGTTGATCTGCTCGCGCAGCTCGGTGCCGCTGTAGCCGATATCTTCGGCATTGACGAATACGGTGGGGATACCAGCCGTGATCATGGTCGCCTTGAAGGTGCCGACACCCGGCACCTCCAGGTCATCAACCAGGTTGCCGGTGGGGAACATCGAGCCCCCCTCCTCGCCATCGTCGGACGGATCGAGGAACTCCAGCACGATCTCAGCGGCAGGGAAGGTCACCCCATCCAGGTCGAAATCACCGGTTTCTTGCACCTGACCATTAGCGATCGGCACATGGGCAATGATGGTTTTGTGGATATTGGCCTGCCAGATGCGCACCACGCACACGCCGTTCTCCGGGATACGCGAGGGATCAACCAGACCAGCATGGATGGCAAAAGCGCCAGCAGCGGTAGACAGGTTGCCGCAGTTACCGCTCCAGTCGACAAACGCCTTATCGATTGACACTTGACCATAGAGGTAGTCGACGTCGTGATCGGCCTGGCTGCTTTTCGACAGGATCACACACTTGGAGGTCGACGACGTCGCACCGCCCATGCCGTCGATCTGCGCGGCATAAGGGTCAGGACTGCCGATCACCCGCATAAACAGCTTATCGCGCGCGGCCCCCGGCACCTGACAGCGCTCGGGCAGATCCTGCAGACGAAAGAACACGCCTTTGCTGGTGCCACCACGGATGTAGGTGGCGGGAATCTTGATCTGGGGTAACTGGGACATGGGGATTACCTGGCCTTTGAAACCGTAGGGCGGATGGCGTTTTTCCATCCACCGCACACGCGGTCATGGTGGATCGATACAGCGTGATCCACCCTAGGAAAGATCGGGGCGTTGCCGCCCCGGTGGTAGATCAGCCCTTGGACGACTCAAGGAAGTCCTGAGCGAAGCGCTGCAGCACGCCGCCAGCTTCGTAGATCAGCACTTCTTCGTCGCTATCCAGACGGCAGGTCATCGGCACTTCAACGCGCTCGCCGTTACGGCGGTTGATCACTAGGGTCAGGGTCGCGCGCGGTGTGCGCTCGCCGATCACGTCATAGCTTTCAGTACCGTCGATACCCAAAGTCAGGCGCGTAGTACCCGGCTTGAACTCAAGTGGCAGTACGCCCATACCGATCAGGTTGGTGCGGTGAATACGCTCGAAGCCTTCGGCGGCAATCACCTCAACACCGGCCAGACGAGGGCCCTTGGCGGCCCAGTCACGCGAGCTGCCCTGGCCGTAGTCGGCGCCGGCAATGATGATCAGGTTCTGCTTGCGCTCCATGTAGGTTTCGATGGCTTCCCACATGCGCACGACCTTGCCTTCCGGCTCGACGCGAGCCAGCGAGCCCTTCTTCACCTGCCCATCAACCACGGCCATTTCGTTGACCAATTGCGGGTTGGCGAAGGTGGCGCGCTGTGCGGTCAAATGGTCACCACGGTGGGTGGCGTACGAGTTGAAGTCCTCCTCCGGCAAGCCCATTTTGTGCAGGTACTCACCCGCCGCCGAATTCAGCAAAATCGCGTTGGACGGCGACAAGTGATCGGTGGTGATGTTGTCCGGCAGCACCGCCAGCGGCAGCATGCCCTTGAGCGTACGCTCGCCGGCCAGCGCGCCTTCCCAGTACGGTGGACGACGAATATAGGTGGACATCGGGCGCCAGTCGTACAACGGGCTTTCGGCTTCGGTCACAGTGCCCAGATCGAACATTGGGATGTAAACCTGACGGAACTGCTCAGGCTTGACGCTAGCGGCAACGATGGCGTCGATTTCTTCATCGCTCGGCCACAGGTCTTTCAGGGTGACCGGGTTGCCCTGCTGGTCATGGCCCAGCACGTCCTGTTCGATATCGAAGCGAATGGTGCCGGCGATGGCGTAGGCAACCACCAGCGGCGGCGAAGCGAGGAAAGCCTGCTTGGCGTAGGGATGGATACGTCCGTCAAAGTTGCGGTTACCACTCAATACGGCGGTGGCATACAGATCGCGGTCGATGATTTCCTGCTGGATCACTGGATCCAAAGCGCCGGACATACCGTTACAGGTGGTGCAGGCGTAGCCCACAATGCCGAAACCCAGCTGCTCCAGCTCGGTCAGCAGACCGGCATCTTCCAGGTACAACTTGGCGACCTTGGAACCCGGGGCAAAGGAGGTCTTGACCCAAGGCTTGCGCAGCAGGCCGAGGGCGTTGGCTTTCTTCGCCACCAGACCAGCTGCCACTACGTTGCGCGGGTTAGAGGTGTTGGTACAGCTGGTAATGGCGGCGATGATCACCGCGCCATCGGGCATCAAACCGTCGGCCTCTTCGGCCTTACCGGATGCCAGCTTGGCTTCATCGGCAATGCCGCGTTCATTCAGCGCAGAAGTCGGCAGACGGCGATGCGGGTTGCTCGGGCCGGCCATGTTGCGCACTACGGTGGACAGGTCGAAGCTCAGCACCCGCTCGTATTCGGCAGTGACCAGCGCATCGGCCCACAGACCGGTGGTCTTAGCGTAATGCTCGACCAGCGCCACTTGCTCCGGCTCGCGACCGGTGAGCTTGAGGTAGTCGATGGTTTGCTGGTCGATGTAGAACATCGAGGCGGTAGCGCCGTATTCCGGACACATGTTGGAGATAGTGGCGCGATCGCCGATGGTCAGGCTGTTGGCGCCCTCACCGAAGAACTCAACCCAGGCACCGACCACGCGCTCAGCACGCAGGAACTCGGTGATGGCCAGGACGATATCCGTGGCGGTAATGCCTGGCTGGCGCTTGCCGGTCAGCTCGACGCCGACGATATCGGGCAGACGCATCATCGAGGCGCGGCCAAGCATCACGGTTTCGGCTTCCAGACCACCCACACCTACTGCGATTACGCCCAGCGCATCGACGTGCGGGGTGTGACTGTCCGTGCCGACACAGGTGTCTGGGAAGGCCACGCCACCACGCGCCTGAATCACCGGGCTCATTTTCTCCAGGTTGATCTGGTGCATGATGCCGTTGCCGGCCGGGATCACGTCGACGTTCTTGAACGCGGTCTTGGTCCACTCAATAAAGTGGAAGCGATCTTCATTGCGGCGATCTTCGATGGCGCGGTTCTTGTCGAAGGCGTCTGGATCGAAACCCGCGGCTTCCACAGCCAGCGAGTGATCGACGATCAGCTGGGTCGGCACCACAGGATTGACCTTGGACGGGTCACCGCCCTGCTCGGCAATCGCATCACGCAAACCTGCCAGGTCGACCAGTGCGGTCTGGCCGAGAATGTCGTGGCAGACTACGCGAGCCGGGTACCAGGGGAAATCCAGGTCGCGCTTGCGCTCGATCAGCTGCTTTAGCGATTCGGTGAGGATCGCTGGGTCACAGCGACGCACCAACTGCTCGGCCAGCACGCGCGAAACATAGGGCAGCTTGGCGTAGGCACCCGGGGCAATGGCATCCACCGCCTCGCGGGTGTCGAAGTAGTCCAACACGGTGCCGGGCAACGGCTTGCGGTATTGGCTGTTCAGGGTAATGGTCATGGTTATGTACGCTCCTTGAGCGGCACGAACTTGACGTCTTCCGGGCCAACGTAATTGGCGCTCGGGCGTATGATCTTGCCGTCGATGCGCTGCTCGATCACGTGGCTGGACCAACCCGAGGTGCGCGCAATCACGAACAGCGGGGTGAACATGGCGGTTGGCACGCCCATCATGTGGTAGCTAACCGCGCTGAACCAGTCGAGGTTGGGGAACATCTT
>JAWWDH010000294.1:0-4552 GCA_033720015.1 Pseudomonas sp. | reverse complement strand
GTCAAGCGATTTCGAAAATTTCTTTTCAACTTCAACCGCTTGCGCTTCCGATCAACTCCAGGCTTCTCGTCAGCGGGAGGCGAATTCTACAGCGTTTCAAACCGCTGTCAACCACCTCGTTACCGCTTCCAACCACCTCGACCAAATCACCAACAAGGCCTTAACCACCACCCTGTCAGCCCGGCGCATTCTACACAGCTTTCGCTGCACTGCAACTTCTCTTTTTAAGCTAACTTCTTGTTTTACAAGAGGTTTGCCGAGAAGCCTGCGCCAGAAGAGGTGCGGATTATAGGCCCCGCAGAAACTACGTCAAGGCTTTATTCCGCCTTTAGCGTAATGCGCGCAAAAGCCTTCTTGCCTCCCCGACAAGCATGAGACTCAGCAACCATAAATAGAGGAAGAAGCGGACACCAGCAGAATCAGGTACCCGCGCGTCGCCACACCCAGCGTCGTCTAGGCCCGAATAGATTTACACCTGTTTCGTCGGACTCGATAACACAACCTTGAACAGCGCTCCACAAGGATCATATCTTCTACAAGTGAGTCGGTGGGTGGCATGACGATCGTTCGCGCAGAACCCGCCATGATCCATGGCCTATCCGCCAAAGCACTGCTGAATGAGACGCTCGGCATGAGCACATTTACGAAAATCCCGACCACAGCCACCAACACCAACACCACCACCAACACCAACACCCACCAGACTGAGGTCACGCGGCAATCGAATGCGATGCCCGCATCGGCGACCTACATGACTTATTGACAGCCGCGAGGGCACGCTCGCAGCTCGACGCCGGCCCTATACGAAACTTTCATGACGGTGTCGGCCAGCACCTGCGCCTGCGCCTGCGCTGCCGTCGACAGTTTGTGCCCGGACAGGCATAACAGTCCAACACGACGCTCCACCTGCGGCTCGTTGAGAACCAAGCACCTGGCACCAGCTCCTTCATCTGCTGGATGCACAGGCTCGGGGCGGCGCTGCACCCCCCCCCTGAGGGACCATACGCCCCACTGTCACCAGCTGATGATTTTCGAAGGCCACGGGCAATTTGCCGTGCTGCTCAGCGATGTTCTCATCCAGCAGCAGACGGACCGCCGACGGCCGATGCAGCGCGATGAAACTCTCCGGCAACAAGTCAGCCCAGCTCACCTCGCTACGTGCAGCCAAAGGGCAGTCGGCAGGCACCACCGCGACGAAATGGTCGGTGTAGAACGGCAAGAATTCCAAGCCATCGAGTGATTCAGGCTCGAAGCCGATACCCAACTCGACGCGGCGATTGCGCACCATCTCCAGCACCTGTTCGTTGATTACGTCATGCGCTGCCACGTTGACCTTCGGGTAGAGATTGCGAAAGGCCTTGAGCGCCACCGGCAACAGATTACTGGCAAAGGACAGCATGACGGTGATAGCAACCTTGCCCCGTTGCAGGGTGAAGTGCTGGCGCAGCAGCTCCTCAGTATTGTCCCAGTCGGCCAGCAGGCGCCGGGCGATGGGCAATAGGGTTTCGCCCTCAGGGGTCAGCCTGACGCTGCGGGTAGTGCGCGTCAGCAACTGGCCACCGAGGGACTCTTCCAGGTTCCTGATCGCCAGACTCAGTGCCGGCTGAGACAGATGCAGGCACTATGCCACGACGAGGAAGGCGCGCAGTTATTTGACGGTCACTTATTTGATTTAGTGATCAATTTCAACGACAAAAAAACTTAACAAATCAGTCTGCACAAGAGAAGCTCTGCCTCGTTTCCCGGCAGCACGATTGCCGACCCGACAACGACAAGAGGCGCAGTGTTGCAGCCGATGCGCTTTTGACCCACGTACCGGAATTTCATTGACCCTGTTTCGAGCGCCTAACTCGTTGTTGCATTTTGCTTTTCAGACTACGGGGCTGGGTCAGCATAGCGTCGCCCCCCTATTCATACTGCGTCGGCGGCAACAGCGCTGTACTTCTAAGAGAGCGACTGTAATCACACGCACGCCAACTGATCACCTTCCTCTCTCGAACTGACAAAGAGGAAGTGTGTTACGCAAGATCAGTTCGACTTAGCTGGTAGTTACAACTCGCTGCCACACCAAGCGCGCAGTACGTGCCTCGGTAGTGCCCTCTTCCAGGCGGGCGGTAAGCGATAGGATGTCGCCATCAAGCTCGGCTGTACGATGCTGACTACCACCAATCCAATTAGGGAAGATGCTGTAGTGCACCTTGTGGGTGATGGTGTTGCCTTCTACCTCGAAGTCACCAGCATAGGTCAGGTAGCTGCTGTAGGCAGTAGCCTTTTCAGCTTCATTCGCCGACCACTGACCACCGCTCTGGAAGGCCTCACGACCTTTTTTGGCTATCACACAAAACATTCCAAAGTCGCTGTACTCAATAAAGCCTTCCAGTTCGACTCCCATGGGCAGTATCACGCGACCATCATCGTATAACTGTTCCCAAGACAAGATTGCCCAGCGGCCCTTAATGGTTTCGCGATTCATATTCATGCTCCTACGTTGAGAGGTTGTTCGATCAGGAAGTCGACCAGCAAGCGAGTGAAGGCTTGGGCCTTTTCAATCTGCACCCAGTGGCCGCATTCACCGAATACGTGCAGTTGGGAGTGCGGAATCAGGCGTAGCATGCGCTCAGAAAGCGCCAGCGGAATTACCTTGTCGTCGCGGCCGTGGATCAATAACGTCTGGTGCGGTAGCGCGCGCAGGTCATCTTCAGCCAGCGCAAGCATCTCCACCCCCCGCTGCCGCGGCTCTGGGAACAATTGGGTGAAGCGAGCTTGCACATCGTCGCGAATACTCGCCTGGTAACGCATACCTACGAGGTCATCGTTGATAAGGCTATGATCGTAGGCAAAAATCTCCATCAACTGGCGCATTGCCTGCAAAGACGGTTGATAACCCCAAACCTTATTTAGGCCATCGGTAATCGCAAACGACAGACCGGCAGATCCCATCAGCACTAGGCGTCGCACGCGCTGCGGATATGCCTTTGCGAAAGCCAGAGCAATGGCACCGCCAAACGAGTTACCCACAATGGAAACGCACTGGATATTAAGCGCATCAAGCAGACCAACCAGCGATTGAACCCAGGTATCCGGATCGAGTTGCCACTCTGGCGGGCAACTGCTGTAGCCAAAGCCAAGCATGTCCGGGGCGATAATGCGCGCACTCTGCGACAGCGGAGGAATCACACCCCGCCAATTGGCCCAGCCGGTAACTCCCGGACCGGAGCCATGAATCAGCAGAATGACATCACCCTCGCCCTGATCGTGGTAGTTAAGAGTGCATTCGCCAATCTGAATACGGCTGGCGATTTCCGGTGACACGTTAGCGTTTAAAGTCATTGTTTTGCCTTAGCAGTTTGCGCAGTAGTCACGACCGGGGCGCGGACGCCCTGTTCAGCAAGACGCTTGAGAATTTGCCGTGCTTCCTCGCGTTTATTGTCTGGCAGCCAGGTGCGGTCATGCCCCCAAAGGCTCATGCCTTGAAGCTCCTCAACCTCCCAGTCCGGGCCGACGGTACGACTGGCCCAACCCAATTCAAACATCCAACCATCAGGATTTTTCAGGTAGAAGGACGTTACGTGGTCGTTGATATGGCGACCCAGGGTCACTCCAATGCAGTCGGGATTGGTCAGGGCCATGTCGTAGGCGCGCCCGACGTCATCGAAATCGTTGTACTCGAGCATCAGGTGATAGATCTTCGCCGGCCCGCCGGTGTGCGCCAAACCTATGGTGTGGTGGCGCGGGTTGCAGTGCAGGAACTCGACGCGGAACGGAGCCTCGGTGTGATCGCTGACTTTGAAGCCGAGCACGGTGCGGTACAGATGACGGAGCTGATCGAAGTGCTCGGTAATCAGCGCGACGTGGCCCAGGCCCATGTCGCCGGTGCGGAAACCACCCAGCGGGCGCCCCGGGATAAAGGGCGTCAGGGCATCGGCCAGACCGTAGGCTACTTCCAGGCGCACCCCGTCCGGGTCGAGGAAGTGCGACATGCCGGCCACACCCCGCAGGCGTAACTCTTCGGCCGAGCCCGGAGTGGTGGCGTAGCCGGCCGCCTCCAGGGCGCAACAGACCTGCTCCAGGGCGCCGGCGTCGGGCACTTCGAAGCCCATGCCCATGCTGGCTACACCGTCGCACTTGCTTAACAGCAGGCGCTGCACCTTTTCATCTGCACGTAAACGGACACAGATACCCGCCTCGACCACCTCGACCTGCAGGCCGATATGGTGACGGGCCTGCTCCATCCAGGCGTCGAGATGCGGGGTATGCACCACCACGTAACTCAAAGCATTGATCATTTATTGCTCTCCTTTATCCCCTGTAGCCTAAGCTGAGTCATGCCGCCGACATGCCGCCATCCACCGAGAGTGTGGTTCCGGTGACATAGGACGCCTGCTCGGACAGCAGCCAGAGAACCGCCGAAGTGACTTCCTCGGGACGGCCGATGCGTTGCATGGGCACGTCCACGTCGTACATATGGTCATCGCCACCAGTGACGCGGTCGAAGCTCGGAGTTTTTATCGGGCCGGGGCAGATGGCATTGACGCGGATGCCCTGGGCCGCG
>JAWWDH010000293.1:0-4560 GCA_033720015.1 Pseudomonas sp. | reverse complement strand
GCTGTTGTTCGGTGTGTGGATGATGGCCATCCAATACATCGACTACCCCGCGGATAACAACAAAATGAGCTGGCAGGACATGCTTGCCTGGCTGCGCGCCAAACGCTGGCAGAGCCTGGGTTTTGGCGGCATCACCTACGCGGCCCTGCTGGTGCCGGGGCTGAATATCCTGATGATGCCGGCGGCCGTGGCCGGGGCAACGGTGTTCTGGGTGCGTGAACGCCAGGAGCAAGTGCGGGCACCCGCTCCCTAAGCCCTCACGCCACAGGGGCGCTGCGCTCAAGCACCACGCGCAGCGCCTGCAGGGACGCCTGCGACTCGCGCTCGATACGCCGCCCCAGTAACAGGCAATTGGCCAGGCGCATCAACACGCCGTCAAAGCCGTACTCCAAGGTACGCACGAACTCGCATCCGCCCGCCACTTCTAAGCACTCGTAGGTCAGCAACAGCGCCAGGCCATGATCGCCACGGGCACAGGCCAGCCAGCGCCGCCCAGGCTGGTAGTCGAGCACGCTCCAGCGCAAATGGCCGGAGCGGCCACCGGCCAGAATATCCTCCTCGAACACTTCGCCGGCGAGCAGCGCGCCAGCACGAGCGCCGATGCGCAGCGACGACGGATGCCACTCAGGCCAGTGCGCCGGCGCGCCGGCATAATTCAGCACGGCGTCGGCCGGGCGGGCGATATGCACGCGATGCTGCTGGCGATTCTGCTGGTGAGTCGCTTGCGGCTCCCAATACAGGGTGCCATAGAGCCAGTCCATCAGCGGATGGACAATGCCAAAGTTGCGTGACTGCATCAGCTCACGGCGGTGGTGCAACGCATGCAGGTGACGCATCTGGCGAATCCACGGCAGCCGCGCCACCGGGTGCTCGGCCGGCAAGTGTTCGCAGGCATGCGTCACCTCGTAGGTCATGTAGCCCAGCAACATGCTGCCAGTGAACAGTGCCGCCAGGTTGCCATCGAGCTTGCCCAGCAACCACCAGATGCCCAGCAACGGCAGGCTATAGAGCACAATCAGCCAGGCCGGAAAGAGAATCACCCGCCAGTCGCGTGGCGTCTCGTAGCGCATCTGGCCTTCCACGAAGAAGCTGTGGTGGTCGCCGGTATGACGCTGGTAAAACAACTTACCGAAGCGGGTTTTGTTGTGCCCCAAGCGCTTGTGCACCTGGTACTCGCCCCAACTGAAGAACACCAGGCTCAGCGGCACCAGTAACCACTGCCAGAGCGCCACAGCATCCAGCGTGCCCCACAAAAGGACCATGCCAGTCAGGCCATAGGCCAGCACAAAGCCGGCATGCAGCCAAGGGTTGTACAGCGGATGGATGGCGTCCCGATAACGTGCGCGGAAAGCCTGGGCATTGTCGTTGTTATAGGCCACGGCGTTACTCCCTATGCGGATTGACAGCAGTCTAGGCGCAGCCAGATCATTCGAATAATGGATAGTTTCAAAGAGCATTATTCTTGATAACGAATTTGCGCCAACTCGACCTCAACCTCTTGCTGGTCTTCGACGCCCTGATGCAGGAAGGCAACCTGACCCGCGCCGCCGAACGCCTGCACCTGAGCCAGTCGACGGTGAGCAACGCACTCGCCCGCCTGCGCAAACAACTGGGCGAGGAGCTGTTCCAGCGCACGGCCCGTGGCATGACGCCCACCGCCCGCGCGCAAACCCTGTATGTACCCGTACAGCAAGCCTTGCGCCTACTGCAGACCGGTCTCGGCCCGGCGGAACCCTTTGACCCGCAGACGCCACAGGCTTTCAGCCTAGCGCTCAACGATTACGCCCAAGCCGCACTGTTACCGATGCTGCTGGCGCACTTGTCGCGCATCGCGCCGAGGGTCGAGTTGCTGGTACAGCGCGATGATGCCGACAGCCTGGTGCCGCGTCTGGTAAGCGGCGCGCTGGACCTGGCCATCGACTATTTGCATTTTGACTCGCCTGACCTGCACTACACGCCTTTGCGTGAAGAGCCGCTGGTGGTAATCGGCCGCGCCGGGCACCCGGCCTTTGCCGGCGGGCTGAGCCTGGAGGACTACCAGCAGGCCCGGCATGTCACGGTGACACCGCGCGCCGGACGCGGCTCGCCGCTGGAAATTGTCCTCGGCTCGGCCAAGGTACGCCGTCAGGCCGCCCTGCACCTGCCCAACTACCTGCCGATCCCCGCAATCGTCGCCCACAGCGACCTGCTCGGCACCGTACCTGCGCGCCTGGCCGAAGCGTTCGCCCCGGCGCATGCCCTAGAGACAGCACCGCTGCCCTTCGATATGCCACCGGTACAGGTCAGCCTGATCTGGCATCGACAACAGCAACTCGACCCGGCGCACGCCTGGCTGCGTCAACAACTGATCGAACTGCTTGTGTGAGGCTAATCAGGTAAGCGCAATCCGCTCCCTGCCAGGACTGGCCAGAATTATCGAGCGATTCAAACAAAAGCAGCGCTAGAGCAGCACATCTAGGCGTTTGCTCAGCCGCACTTCCTGCGCACTGACGGTTGCACCATAGGCCAGCACTTCAACCCCGGCACTGACGGCCTCGCGTAGGGCGGCGGCATAGGCGGGATCGATTTCCTCGGCGGGGCGCACCGCCTCAATCCCCGACAGGTTGACGCAATACAGCTGCACCGCGCGGGTGCCGGCGCGCGCCAAGCTGGCCAATTCGCGCAAATGCTTGCTGCCGCGCTCGGTGCGCGCATCGGGAAAAGCGGCAACCCGCGTGTCGGCAAACCCCAGGGTAACGCTCTTGACCTCAACGAACGCTGCGCCCTCTGGGTAGTCCAGGCGAAAATCGATACGGCTGCGCTCCTGGCCGTAAGGCACCTCGCGCTTAAGCCCGGTAAAGCCATTTAGCTCGGCAATTAACCCGGCACGCAGCGCCTCTTCAACCAAGGCATTGGCCCGCCCGGTGTTGATCACCGCGAGGCGACCGTGCGGCGTCTCGCCGATTTCCCAAGTGCCCGGCAACTTGCGCTTAGGATCATTGCTGCGACTAAACCAGATGCGCGCGCCTTCGCTCATGCAATTGAGCATCGAGCCGGTATTGGCACAGTGAATGGTCAGCAGCTCACCACTGGCGGTCTCGACATCGGCGAGAAAGCGCTTATAGCGGCGCAGCAGCCGGCCTTCTTCCAGCGGCGGATCAAACTGCATGGGGCTTCCAGCTGTTCAGGCCACGCTTGATCCGGTCAACCGCCTGCTGCAGGCGCGGCAGGTCCTGGGTGTAGGCAAAGCGCACATGTTGAGCGGCCAGGTGACGGCCAAAATCCAGACCTGGGGTAAAGGCTACGTGCTCGGTTTCCAGGAAGTGCTGACAAAAGGCAAAGGCATCGCCGCCAAAAGCGCTGATGTCGGCATATAAATAGAAGGCACCTTCTGGCTCCACGGCAATCTTGAAGCCCAAGTCGCGCAGTGCCGGCAGTAAAAAGTCGCGACGGCGCTGGAACTCGTGACGGCGCTGTTCGAGAATTTCCAGGGTCTGCGGCTCAAAGCACGCCAGTGCGGCGTGCTGGGCCATGCTCGGCGCGCTGATATAAAGGTTCTGCGCCAGTTTCTCCAGCTCCGGCACCGCGGCGGGCGGTGCCACTAGCCAGCCGAGACGCCAGCCGGTCATGCCGAAATACTTAGAGAAGCTGTTGAGCACGAAGGCGTCGTTATTCACTTCCAATACGCTGGCCGCGTCTACGCCGTAGGTCAGGCCGTGGTAGATCTCGTCCACCACCAAATGCCCGCCGCGGTCCTTCAGCGCCTGCGACAGCCCGCCCAGCTCATCACGGCTGAGCAAGGTGCCCGTCGGGTTGGCCGGCGAGGCCACCAGCGCGCCGACGCTACCCTGATCCCAATACCGCGCCAGCAGATCTGGAGTGAGCTGATAACGCACCTCCGGGCCGACCGGCACCAGCTGCGCGGCGCCTTCGACCAAGCGCAGGAAGTGCCGATTGCAGGGGTAGCCCGGATCGGCCAGCAACCAGTGCTTACCGGGGTCGACCAGCAAGCTGGTGGCCAACAGCAACGCGCCCGAACCGCCCGGCGTGATGAGGATGCGTTGCGGGTCGATATCCAGGCGGTAACGTTCGGCATAGAAGCCAGCAATCGCTTCGCGCAGGGCCGGCAAACCGCGCGCAGCGGTGTAACGGGTATGCCCATTGGCCAACGCGGCCTGCCCGGCGGCGACAATCGGCGCGGCCGTGGTGAAGTCCGGCTCACCGATTTCCAGGTGAATCACATCATGGCCTTCAGCCTGTAATTGATTGGCCCGGGCCAACAATGCCATCACGTGAAAAGGTTCTATGGCGCGGCTGCGCGCACTGTAGGACTGGGCCATGGGACTGCCTTAAACTGGATTAAGAGGCGGATTCTAAAGCATACCCGATCCGGCTTCGACAACCGGGAGTGGCGCGGGGGGAGTTGTTCTGGTAAGTTCGCCCGCTTTACAGCCGCAGGGCCGGTTCTACTCGACGTAGGATCGGCAAGGGACACCGTCCTGCGCAGTGGATCAGAAGAGTGAGAGGCGGTCATCCATGCCCACCAAAGCAAAAGCAAAAAGCAGCCAACTGACTCGCGGT
>JAWWDH010000292.1:0-4561 GCA_033720015.1 Pseudomonas sp. | reverse complement strand
GAAGGATCGGGCGAGAACATCTTCCTGGGGCGCAATGGCGAGATCTACACCCCGGAAGTGACCTCCTGCCTGAACGGCATTACCCGTAACACCATCCTGACCCTGGCCGCCGAGCACGGCATTCAGGTCATCGAGAAGCGCATCACCCGCGATGAGGTGTATATCGCCGACGAGGCTTTCTTCACCGGCACCGCCGCGGAAGTCACGCCGATTCGTGAGGTCGATGGTCGGCAGATTGGTGAGGGCCGTCGTGGTCCGATTACCGAAACGTTGCAAACCGCATATTTCGATCTGGTCACCGGTAAAACCGCTGCCCACGCCGAATGGCGCACCCTGGTTAAATAAGCGGCTGTAACTGTCGTGCGGGGCTCCGTGCGGCAGTGAGGCTAGGCTGTTAGCCGCGTGTTGAGTCTGTCCGGGAGGCGAAAGCCTCCCCGGTCGTTTCTGGAATAGGCATGAAAATACTGATCGTAGGTCCCAGTTGGGTGGGTGACATGGTGATGGCGCAGACGCTGTTTCAGTGCCTGCAGCAGCGCCACCCTGGCTGTGCAATCGATGTGTTGGCTCCCGAGTGGAGTCGGCCGATTCTTGAGCGCATGCCCGAGGTGCGTCAGGCCCTGAGTTTTCCGCTCGGCCATGGCGTGCTGGAGCTGGCGACGCGGCGTAAGATCGGTAAATCCCTGGCCGGCCAGTACGATCAGGCGATTCTGCTGCCCAATTCGCTGAAGTCCGCGCTGGTGCCATTCTTCGCCGGTATCCCCAAACGTACCGGTTGGAAAGGCGAGTTGCGTTACGGCCTGCTGAATGACCTGCGTATTCTGGATAAAGAGCGCTACCCGCTGATGATCGAGCGCTTTATGGCGCTGGCGTTTGAGCCGGGCGTCGCGTTGCCGCTGCCGTATCCGCGTCCGGCTTTGCAGATCGATCCGCAAAGTCGTGAGGCGGCGCTGAGCAAGTTCGGCCTGAGCCTGGACCGTCCGGTACTGGCGCTGTGCCCGGGTGCCGAGTTCGGAGAAGCCAAGCGCTGGCCGAGCGAGCATTACGCCAAGGTCGCGGAGGTGAAGATTCGTGCGGGTTGGCAGGTGTGGTTATTTGGCTCGAAGAGCGACCATGCCGTTGGTGAGGATATTCGCGCGCGGCTGATCCCTGGGTTGCGTGAGGAAGCCTACAACCTGGCCGGTGAAACGGCTCTGGCCGAGGCGATTGACCTGCTCTCCTGTGCCAATGCCGTGGTGTCCAACGACTCCGGGCTGATGCATGTAGCGGCTGCGCTCAACCGCCCGCTGGTGGCGGTTTACGGGTCGACCTCGCCGGCGTTCACCCCGCCGCTGGCCGAGCAGGTTGAGGTGGTTCGGCTAGGGCTCGACTGCAGCCCGTGCTTCGACCGCACGTGTCGCTTCGGCCATTACAACTGCCTGGGTCAGCTCAAGCCGCGTGCGGTGATCGAGGCGCTGGAGCGTCTGGTCGGTGACCCGGTCGAGGTTGAATAGTTTGCGGGTTCTGTTGATTAAAACGTCCTCGCTGGGCGATGTGGTGCACACCTTACCGGCGCTGACCGATGCGGCGCGGGCGATTCCCGGTATCCAGTTCGACTGGGTGGTGGAGGAAGGTTTCGCGGAAATTCCCGCCTGGCACCCGGCCGTGGCGCAGGTGATTCCGGTGGCCATCCGCCGTTGGCGCAAGCACCTCTGGCAAACCCTGAAAAGTGGCGAGTGGAAGCGCTTCAAGCAACGTCTGGGCGAGACCCGTTATGACCTGGTGATCGACGCTCAAGGCTTGCTGAAAAGTGCCTGGCTGACCCGCTATGTCAACGTGCCAGTGGCCGGCCTGGATCGCGACTCCGCTCGCGAGCCGCTGGCCAGCCGTTTCTATGACCGACGCTATGCTGTGCCGCGTGAGCAGCATGCGCTTGAGCGCACCCGTCAGCTCTTTGCCCAGGCACTGGGTTATGCGCTGCCAGCAGGTGTCGGCGACTACGGCCTCAGTCGCGCACAGTTAGCCGATGTTGCGCCGCAGCCTTACCTGCTGTTTCTGCACGGCACCACCTGGCCAAGCAAGCACTGGCCGGAAGCTGATTGGCGGCAGCTGGCTGAGCAAATGAGTGTGCAAGGCTGGGCGGTGCGCCTGCCGTGGGGTAACGCCAGCGAGAAAGCCCGCGCCGAGCGGATTGCTGCGGGCATTGAGCACGCCGCCGTACTGCCCAAGTTGAATTTGGCCGGAGTGGCCAAAGTGATCGCCGGGGCCAGCGCCTGTGTGGCGGTGGATACCGGCCTGGGTCACCTGGCTGCTGCGCTGGATGTGCCGAGCATCTCCCTTTACGGCCCAACTCTGCCGGGGCGTGTGGGGGCCTATGGTCGCGGTCAGGTGCACCTCTGCGCCACGGGCCCGCATGCGGGCAGTGGTGATCGCCATACATTCTGTTTCGAAGGGCTGGATGCCGAGCGCGTCGCCACCGAACTTAAGGCCCTGTTGCTGGCCGAGGAAGCTGTCTGATGCAACTGGCTTTTATCCTTTACAAGTACTTCCCCTTCGGAGGCCTGCAGCGCGACTTTATGCGCATCGCCCTGGAGTGCCAGGCGCGTGGTCATGCCATTCGCGTCTACACGCCAATTTGGGAGGGCGAGGTGCCGGCCGGCTTCGAGGTGGTGGTGGTGCCGGTCAAGGCGCTGTTCAACCACAAGCGCAACGAGAAACTCACCGCCTGGGTCGAGGCTGACCTGGCCAAGCGTCCGGTGGATCGGGTTATCGGTTTCAACAAAATGCCGGGCCTGGATGTCTACTACGCCGCCGATGGTTGCTACGAGGACAAGGCGCAGACCCTGCGCAACCCGCTGTACAAATACTGGGGGCGCTACAAGCACTTCGCCGATTACGAACGTGCGGTATTCGCGCCCGAGTCGAAGACCGAGATTCTGATGATCTCCGAAGTGCAGCAGCCGCTGTTTATCAAGCATTACCGCACCCCGCTGCAGCGCTTTCACCTGCTGCCACCGGGCATCGCCCAGGATCGTCGCGCACCGGCCAATGCGGCCGAGATTCGTGCCGAGTTCCGTGCCGAGTTCAAACTGGCCGACGACGACCTGCTGCTGGTGCAGATCGGCTCCGGTTTCAAGACCAAAGGGCTGGACCGCAGCATCAAGGCGTTGGCCGCCTTGCCCCGTGAGCTGAAGCAGCGTACCCGGCTGATTGCCATCGGTCAGGATGATCCGCGCGCTTTCCAGTTGCAGGCCAAGGCCCTGGGCGTGTCTGAGCAGGTGCAAATCCTCAAGGGCCGCAGCGATATCCCACGCTTCCTGCTCGGTGCTGATCTGCTGATCCACCCGGCCTACAACGAAAACACCGGCACGGTGCTGCTCGAGGCGCTGGTGTCTGGCTTGCCGGTGCTGGTCACCGATGTTTGCGGCTATGCCCACTACATCGCCGAGGCGGATGCCGGGCGGGTACTCAGCGGGGCGTTCGAACAGGCGAAACTTGATCTGCTGCTCGCCGATATGCTCGCAGACGCCTCGCGCCGAGCGCTCTGGTCACGCAATGGTCTGGCCTACGCTGACCGCGCCGACCTGTATTCCATGCCGCAACATGCGGCCGATATCATTCTGGCGACGCGCTCATGAAGTTGGTCCTGGCTGAACCCTTTAAAAGCCTGTGGGCCGGTTGCGATGCATTTGCTGCCGTCGAGGCCCTGCAGGGGCAGGTTTATCGCGAGCTGGAAGGCCGCCGCACGTTGCGCACCGAAGTTGAGGGGCGTGGTTACTTCGTGAAAATTCATCGCGGCATCGGCTGGGGCGAGATCGTTAAAAATCTGCTGACTGCCAAGCTGCCGGTGCTCGGTGCGCGCCAGGAATGGCAGGCTATCGAGCGCTTACATGAAGCCGGCGTAGCGACCATGACCGCCGTGGCCTACGGCGAGCGCGGTGGTAATCCTGCGGCGCAGCACTCGTTTATCGTCACCGAAGAGCTGGCGCCGACCACCGACCTGGAACAACTGAGCCTGAACTGGGCGCAGCAGCCGCCTGAGCCACGCCTGAAGTGGGCGCTGATCAAGGAAGTGGCGAACATGGTCGGCAGCATGCACCGTGCGGGGGTCAACCACCGCGACTGCTACATCTGCCACTTTTTGCTGCACACCGATAAGCCGGTGACGGCGGATGATTTCCGCCTGTCAGTGATCGACCTGCACCGCGCTCAAGTGCGTCGCACGCTGCCGTTGCGCTGGCGCAATAAAGACCTGGCGGCGCTGTATTTTTCGGTGCTGGATATTGGTCTGAGCCGCCGCGATAAGCTGCGCTTCTTGCGTGATTATTTTCAACAGCCGTTGCGCCAGACGCTCAGTAACGAGCGCTCGCTGCTGGGCTGGCTGGAGCGCAAGGCGGACGCGCTGTATGCGCGCAAGCAGCGTTACGGGGATGCGCTCTGATGGCAGGGTGGACGCTGGATGCGCAGTATCAGGAGTTAGCAGAGGATTTTGGCAGCCTTCAGGCGGTGTTCGCTCTGCAGGGGGAGCGGCTGACCAAAGACCCGTTGTCCGAGGTCATCCGCATCGAGCGCGCGGGCGTGCGCT
>JAWWDH010000291.1:0-4563 GCA_033720015.1 Pseudomonas sp. | reverse complement strand
TGGCGCGCGCGGGTGCTGGCGCGGTTCTTTCCGCGGGTATTCGAGCGCGTGCTATTACCGCGCTTGTCCGGTCTGAAACCACAGCGTGCGGGGCGCTCCTGACTTGAGTTGCTCAAAACTCAGGTTGCTGGATGCGCCACTTACGCGACGTCGGGCTGGCTGCTGCGCAGCATAAACAGGCGAAACAGAACGACGCTGGAAAGCAGTTGTAAAAAGCGGCTGGTGCAGTCCAGCAGCAGGCTGGCCAGTGGATTGCCGGCGATGGTGCTGCTGGATTGGCTCCAGCCATCGAGCAGCCACAGTGGCAGCATGACAATCAGGATGCAGCCGAGCATGGGCCAGAAGTAACCGCTACTCATCTCGAAGCTCTCATGCAGCGCCTTCAGCGGGCTCAGGCCGCGCAATACCAGCAGGTATTCGGCGAACGCCAGTTTGACCATCAGCCATAGCCCTGGCAGTACGAATAGCGATGCACCGAGCAGAACTGCCAGGGTGTTGAGCCCCGCCAGCAGGGCAAAGCTGGGCCACAGGCGCACGCTTGCGGCGAGCAGGTTGCGCGCGCTTGGGTGTTGGCCCTGGCTGCGCGCATCGACAAACAAAATCAGCGCGGCGCTGTACAGTGGGTAAAACAGCAGACCCGCGAGCAAGCGCCAGAGAGTGGCGGTCTCGGCTGTGACCAGGTTGCTGACCTGTTGCAGCAGCAGCCCCTCGAGCACGATCAACGGCAGGCACAGGCGGGTAATCGCCGCCAGGTTATGAGTGAAGAAGTAGCAGGAGTCACGCAGTACAGCGAACATATTCATGGCAAGGGCGCGTTGATGGACAGCCGCCACTCTAGCTGATTGCTCCGGGGGCTCCAATTGATGCCGGCGCGGCAAGCGGTCGCCTTCTGGCATACTGCCCGACGCTTATTGCCCCGCCATGAGGATTGCCGGTGAAGAAGATCGCCGTATTCGCCGATGTACAGAACCTCTATTACACCGTGCGCCAGGCCTATGGCTGCCACTTCAACTACGCGGCGCTGTGGGCTGACATCAGCCAGCATGGGCAGATTGTTGAAGCCTACGCCTATGCCATCGACCGCGGTGACCACAAGCAGCAGCAGTTTCAGCAGATCCTGCGTAACCTCGGCTTTACCGTAAAACTCAAACCCTATATCCAGCGCAGCGATGGCTCGGCTAAGGGCGATTGGGACGTGGGTATTACCATCGACATCATGGACGCTGCGCCGCGCGTGGATGAGGTGGTACTGGCCTCCGGTGATGGCGACTTCGATCTGCTGTTGGAGAAAATCCGTAGCAGCCATGGTGTCGAAGCCATCGCCTATGGCGTGCCGGGGCTGACTGCGCAATCGCTGGTGCGCGCCGCCAGCCGCTATGTGCCGATTGAAGGCAGCCTGTTGCTGAGAAACTGATCAATGCTTGCAGATTCCATCGCTGTACTCGACTTCGAAACCACCGGCATGTCGCCGGCCCAGCAGGCCCGCGCCACAGAAATTGGCGTGGTGATAGTTGAGGGTGGGCAGATCGTCGCCCGTTATCAAAGCCTGATGAACAGTGGGGCCTGGGTGCCGCCGTTTATTGAACAGCTCACTGGCATCAGCAATGCCATGTTGCGCACGGCTCCGCCCGCTGCGCAGGTGATGCAGGAGGTGGCAGAGTTTGTCGGCGAGCGCCCGCTGCTGGCGCACAACGCCAGCTTCGATCAGAAGTTCTGGGATGCCGAGCTGGCGTTGATTCGCCGTCAGCGCGTGCAGCCGTTTGCCTGTTCTCTGCTGTTATCGCGGCGGCTATTGCCGATGGCACCGAGCCATAAGCTGGGCAACCTCAATCGCTGGGCCAGCTTGCCCGATACCGGCAAGGCGCACCGCGCCTTGGCTGATGCGGAAATGGCAGCCAACCTGACGTGCTTTATGGCGACGCTGCTGCGCGAGCGCCACGGCATAGCCGAAATTTCCCATGAGTTGCTGTGCAGTCTGCAGCGGGTGCCGGCGGCCAAGATGCCCCTGGCGTTGCAGAAAATCCGCGATCACGCGTTTGGCTGAGATGGGGGCTTAGTACCTTGTTACATCTGTGCGCCGAGCTTGGCGAGTGACTGAATTAAGCTGAGCGGGCGCTTATCCCGGCGTCTTTTCTCGGCAGAGGCAGCAAGCATGTTCGGTTGGTTTAAAAACGATCCCGCAAAGAAGTTGCGTAAGCAATACAGCGCCAAGCTGGAAGCGGCCATGCAGGCCCAGCGTGATGGCGATATCCGCAGCTACGCCACGCTGAGTGAAGAAGCGCAGGCGCTGTGGGCGCAACTTGAGCCGCTGGAGCGCGACAAGTCCTGATGGGTCTGTTGGTTTAATAGAAAGGCTGCCCGTGGGCAGCCTTTTGCGTTTTAGCCTTGCTCAGGTAGCTCGACAAGGTGTGCGTATCAACGGGGGGTTCAGCAAGGTTGAGCCACAACGCTTAAGCGTGGCTGTCCTTGTGCTGGTACTGCCGGCGGTACTGGTTAGGTGATAGCTCTGTGTGCTGACGGAACAGCCGCGCGAAGAAGCTGGCGTCGTCGTAACCCACTTCGTAGCTGATGGTCTTGATGCTTTTGCGGGTGGCGCTGAGCAGGCCTTTGGCGGTTTCGATGCGCAAACGCTGCAGGTAGTGCAAAGGCTTGTCGCCAGTGGCGGCTTGGAAGCGGCGCATAAAATTGCGAATGCTCATGCCGTGTTCGCGGGCCACATCTTCGAAGCGGAACTTGTCAGCGAAGTGATCTTCCAGCCATTGCTGGATCTGCAAAATAGTCATGTCGTGGTGCAGTTTCTGACCACCAAAGCCAATCCGGCCAGGCGCGTAGTTGCGTTGCACTTCATAGAGAATATCGCGGGCCACGCCCTGGGCCACGCTGGCCCCACAGAAACGTTCGATCAGGTAGATGTACAGGTCGCAGGCCGAGGTGGTGCCGCCTGCGCAATACAGGTTGTCGGCGTCTGACAGGTGCTTTTCCTGGTTCAGTAAGACCTTGGGGAAGCGCTCGGCGAACTCATTGAAGAAGCGCCAGTAGGTGGTCGCTTCTTTGCCGTCGAGCAGGTCGGCTTGGGCCATCCAGAATACCCCGGTGGCTTCGCCGCAAATCACACTGCCTGCCGCGTGGCGCTGCTTTAGCCAGCTGAGCACCTGGGGGTGGCGTTGGCAGAGAGCGTCGAAGTCGTCCCAGAAGGCCGGGAGAATGATGACGTCAGCATCGTTCAAGGCCCCATCGACCGGGATTAGCACGCCGCTGAAACTGCGTACCGGTAGACCGTCCGGGCTGACCAGGTGGATTTCGAATGTCGGGGTCAGGCCCAGGCCTTGTTGTTTGCCGTAGCGCAGGCTGGCCATGTGGAAGAAGTCTTTGGCTTGCATCAAGGTCGAGGCGAATACGCCTTCGGTGGCAAGGATACTGACGCGATGCAGAGGCGAGGGTGATGAACTGGACATAAATATTGTTCTTATAAAGGCTAAGTGGTCATGAGCTGGCGGGATCGTCTTACTTATTGGCGCTTGTGTCCAGTGTAACCAAGCGTTTGCTTGGCTAAAGTCGAAGCCACTTTAAAAACGACCCGTCCAGCAGGTGTTGCCATGATCCCGAGAACGATTTTCAGCTCTGAGCACGAACAGTTTCGCGACAGCGTGCGCAAATTTCTTGAGCAGGAAGCCGTGCCTTTCCATGCGCAATGGGAGAAGGATGGCCACATCGATCGTACGCTGTGGAACAAGGCGGGGGAGGCCGGCATGCTCTGCTCGCATCTTCCGGAAGAGTACGGCGGCATGGCGGCAGATTTTCTCTACAGCACCGTGGTGATCGAAGAAGTCGGTCGCCTTGGGCTGACCGGTATTGGCTTCTCGCTGCACTCTGACATCGTTGCGCCGTACATCCTGCATTACGGTTCTGAGGCGCTGAAGCACAAGTACCTGCCCAAGTTGGTGTCTGGCGAGATGGTCACGGCCATCGCGATGACCGAGCCGGGTGCCGGGTCTGATCTGCAGGGCGTTAAAACCACTGCGGTGCTGGACGGTGATGAGTACGTGATTAACGGCTCGAAGACCTTTATCACCAACGGCTTTCTCGCTGACCTGGTGATTGTGGTGGCCAAGACCGACCCGAAAGCCGGCGCCAAGGGCACCAGCCTGTTTCTGGTGGAAGCCAGCACGCCGGGCTTCTCCAAGGGCAAGCGCCTGGAGAAGGTGGGTATGAAGGCGCAGGACACCTCCGAGCTGTTCTTCCAGGACGTGCGCGTACCCAAGGAAAACCTCTTGGGCCAGGCCGGTATGGGGTTTGCTTACCTGATGCAGGAGTTGCCGCAAGAGCGCTTGACCGTCGGTATCGGTGCGTTGTCCTCGGCGGAAGCGGCGCTGCAATGGACGCTGGAGTACACCCGCGAGCGCAAAGCGTTCGGTAAGGCGGTGGCGGATTTCCAGAATACCCGTTTCAAATTGGCGGAAATGGCCACTGAAATTCAGGTCGGTCGGGTGTTTGTCGATCGCTGCCTGGAGCTGCACCTGCAGGGCAAATTGGATGTGCCGACCGCGGCGATGCTCAAGTACT
>JAWWDH010000290.1:0-4581 GCA_033720015.1 Pseudomonas sp. | reverse complement strand
CGGATTTGCACTTCCAGTACCTTGCCTTCCGGGCCCAGTACGGCGGTGTGCAGCGAGCGATAGCCGTTCTCTTTAGGGTTGGCGATGTAGTCATCAAACTCCTTGGGAATGTGCCGCCACAGCGTATGCACGATACCCAACGCGGTGTAGCAATCACGCACTTCCGGCACCAGCACACGCACCGCACGCACGTCATAAATCTGGTTGAACTGCAGTCCTTTGCGCTGCATTTTTCGCCAGATTGAGTAGATGTGCTTCACCCGGCCACTGATATCGGCCTTGATGCCCGTGGTTTCCAACTCGCCCCGCAGCTGGCCCATCACTTCGTTGATGTAGTGCTCGCGGTCCAGGCGGCGCTCGTGCAGCAGTTTGGCGATCTGCTTGTACTGCTCGGGCTCCAGATACCGAAAAGACAGGTCTTCGAGCTCCCACTTGATATGCCCGATACCCAAACGGTGAGCCAGCGGTGCGTAGATGTCGAACACCTCGCGGGCCACGCGCTGACGCTTCTCGTCGTCGGCCTCTTTCACCGCACGGATCGCACAGGTGCGCTCAGCCAGCTTAATCAGCGCAACGCGCACATCATCGACCATCGCCACGAGCATCTTGCGCAGGTTTTCCACCTGGCCCTGGGAGCCAAGCACCAGAGAGTCACGCGGGTTCATCGAGGCACTGATCGCGGCCATGCGCAACACGCCCTCAACCAGCTTGGCCACCACCGGGCCAAAGCGCTGGTGGACCATGACCAACGGCACTTTGCCCTCGCGCACGCAGCGGTAGATGACGGCAGCGACCAGGGTGTCCTGATCGAGCTTGAGGTCGGCGAGAATTTCGGCGATTTCCAGGCCGGAGCGAAAACTCGACGCGCCCTCGGTCCATAGATTCTTCGCCGCATTGGCCTGCTGCTCAGCCGCACGGGCGAACTCGCAAGCCTCACGCAGGGCCTCGCGATCCAACGCTGGGTCGACACTCAGTACATGTTCGAGCCATGCCTCAAGATTGACACTGCCGTCGTCGTTGATCGGCTGATGTGCTCTGACCTGAACCATCTTGCTTACCTTCCCTACGGCAAGCTGAAAGCCTGCCGAATAGTCCCGGCTACGCTGAGCCGGGCGGTTTAACCGCGTGAAAACGCAATTCCTGTGCGCCTTGTTACAACTAACTGGGGACTCGCCCCGGCAAAACCAAGCCGCCTAGATTAAGCCTACGGCTTAACAAACAGCGCCATCGCTTCAACGTGCGCGGTTTGCGGAAACATATCGAGAATACCGGCCCGTTCAAGCTGGTAACCCTGCGCCAGCAATTCGGCGCTGTCGCGGGCCAGGGTCGTCGGGTTACACGACACATACAGCACCCGTTTGACGCCCAACGTCGTCATCTGCTTGACCACCTGCAACGCGCCATCACGCGGCGGGTCCAGCAGCACGGCCGCGAAACCGCCCTGCGCCCAGTCAGCCGCAGCCAGCGGGTTGGACAGGTCGGCCTGGAAAAAGTGCGCGTTGCTCAAACCATTCGTCTCAGCGTTCAACGCGGCACGTTCGACCATCGCCTGCACGCCCTCCACCGCTATCAATTCACGCACCCGCTGGGCCAGCGGCAAGGCAAAGTTACCCAAACCACAGAACAGATCCAGCACCCGCTCATCGGCCTGCGGAGCAAGCCAATCCAGGGCCTGGGCGATCATGGCGTCGTTGACCGACTGGTTGATCTGGACAAAGTCACCTGGGCGATAGGCCAGGCTGAGGTTGTAGGCCTCCAGACGATAACTCAGCTCATGCGCAGGTTCGAACGGCTGCGGCTCGGCACTGCCGTGCAACCATAACTGCGCATCCTGTTGCGTACAGAACGCTTGCAAGCGGGCCAGATCCGCCTCGCCCAATGCGGCGGTATGGCGGATCAGCACAGCACTGCAGCTGCCGCTGAACAACTCGACATGGCCAATGGCCTGGGGTTTATCCAATTCTCGTAAGACCTGCGGCAAACCACGCAGAATCGGTTGCAAGGGCTGTACCAGTACCGGGCAAGCATCGATAGCGATAATGTCTTGGCTCGCCACGGCACGGAAACCAACATCCAGACGCTTGGCCTTGTGGTCCCAGCGCACGGCAATCCGCGCGCGGCGGCGATAAGCCAGCTCCGGACCAACCAACGGCGCGGCCCATTCACGCGGCTCAAGATTGGCCAAACGACTCAGTTGCTCGGCGAGCATGCGCTGTTTTAGGGCAAGCTGATCGGTCTGCGGCATATGCTGCAGGCTGCAACCACCACACACCTTGGCGTGGCTGCAGGCTTCATCGCGACGTTCGGCGCTGGCAGTCAGGATGCGTTCGACCCGCGCCTCGACCACTTTGCCATGGGCACCCAGCACCCGCGCCTCGATCTGCTCACCGGCCAACGCGCCGCTGACAAACCAGGTCCGCCCTTCGACAAAACCAATACCGCGGCCATCGTTGGCCAGGCGCTCAATGAGCAGCTTCTGCTTCTTGCCCACCGGCACCTGTGGCGCACGGGAACCGCCGCTGGGTTGAAAACGTAGACCTCCGTCTTTCTTCGCCATCAGTTGCTCGGCGCGTCGTAAATGCCACTGGACAGGTAACGGTCGCCACGGTCGCAGATGATGGCCACCATCACGGCATTCTCGACCTCCTGGGACAGGCGCAGCATGGCGGCCACCGAACCGCCGGAAGACACCCCGCAGAAGATACCTTCTTCGCGCGCCAGACGGCGCATCACCTCTTCGGCTTCCTGCTGGCCCATATCGATAATGCGATCAACCCGCTCAGCCTGATAGATCGACGGCAAGTACTCCTGCGGCCAACGGCGGATACCGGGAATCGACGCGCCCTCCATGGGCTGTAAACCGACAATCTGCACCTCGGGCTTTTGCTCCTTCAAGAAGCGCGAAACGCCCATGATGGTGCCCGTGGTGCCCATGGAACTGATGAAGTGCGTGATCTCGCCACCCGTCTGCTGCCAGATTTCCGGGCCGGTGCTGGTGTAGTGAGCAATCGGGTTGTCGCCATTGGCGAACTGATCGAGGACCTTGCCCTTGCCATCGGCCTGCATCTGCAAGGCCAGGTCGCGGGCCTCTTCCATACTGCCCACCAGAATCAACTGCGCGCCGTAGGCGGTCATCGCCGCCTTGCGTTCTGCGGTGGAGTTGTCCGGCATGATCAATACCATGCGGTAACCCTTGATCGCAGCGGCCATGGCCAAAGCAATCCCGGTGTTGCCGCTGGTGGCCTCGATCAATACATCACCGGGACTGATATCACCACGCAACTCGGCGCGGCTAATCATCGACAGCGCCGGGCGGTCTTTAACCGAACCCGCCGGATTGTTACCTTCAAGCTTCAACAGCAAGGTATTGCTGGTGTTACCCGGCAAACGCTGCAGGCGAACCAGTGGGGTGTTGCCGACGCAATCGGCGATCGTTGGGTAATGCAGGCTCATGGCGAACGAGATGATCCAGAAGCAAAGAAGACCCTCATGATACCGGCAAACCTCCGTCGGCCATATAACAGTCCCGCTTTGCGCGACAGCATTTGCCATGAGAGTCGGCGCAGCCGCTAAACTGCCGCCACGTCAGTACAGGAGTCAGCGCGTGATAACGAATTTAGGCATCAAAGGGCGAGTGCTCATGCTCACCCTATTGCCCACCAGCCTGTTGGCACTGGTGCTCGGTGGCTATTTCACCTGGATGCAGTTGTCCGGCTTACAGGAGCAACTGCTGCAACGCGGGCAGATGATCATTGAACAACTCGCCCCCCTGGCCGCGCCAGCGCTGCGGACGGGTGATGCAGAGTTGTTGCAGCGCATTGCCAACCAGGCGCTCGAGCAGCCGGACGTGCGCGCCGTGAGCTTCCTCAGCGCCGAGCGCAACGCCCTGGCCCATGCGGGGCCCAGCATGCTCAACGACTCGCCGGCGACTGGCGAGCTGCTGCTCGCACAAAACAGCAACCAGAACGCGACGCGCTTTCTCCTGCCGGTGTATCCGCAGCACCTGAGCCTCACCGGCAAGACCACTAACCTGCCAGATACGCAGTTGCTCGGCTGGGTCGAGCTGGAACTCTCGCATCACAGCACCCTGATCATCGGCTACCGCAGCCTACTCGCCAGCCTGCTGTTGATTGCCGCCGGGCTGATGGTCACCGCCCTGCTCGCCGTACGTATGAGCCACACCATCAACGACCCACTACGGCGGATCAAACACGGCGTGGCCCAACTCAAGGACGGCCGCCTGGAAACCCGCCTGCCGCCACTCGGCAGCCATGAGCTGGACGAGCTGGCCTCCGGCATCAACCGCATGGCCGAATCCCTGCACAACGCCCAGGAAGAACTGCAACACAGCGTCGACCAAGCCACCGAGGATGTGCGGCAGAACCTGGAAACCATTGAAATCCAGAACATCGAATTGGACTTGGCGCGCAAAGAGGCCCTGGAAGCCAGCCGGATCAAATCTGAATTCCTCGCCAACATGAGCCATGAGATCCGCACGCCGCTCAACGGCATCCTCGGTTTCACCAACCTGCTGCAAAAAAGCGAGCTGACCCCACGCCAGCAGGACTACCTGGGCACCAT
>JAWWDH010000289.1:0-4601 GCA_033720015.1 Pseudomonas sp. | reverse complement strand
GCACTGGTGGGTATGGCCACCAAGTACTGCGAAGTGGTACTGGCGGTGCATTACCGCGAGAAGGACGAGCGTGGCGAACACGTCGGCGGGCCGATGTACGCAATCAAGAACGGCCTGGGCAAGAAGTGGCTTTGGCTGGGCACGGCATTCGCCATTTTCGGCGGCTTCGCCGGTTTCGGTATCGGCAACATGGTACAGGTCAACAGCATGGCTGCCGCTCTGCAAACCACCTTCAACGTGCCACTGTGGGTGACCGGCGTGGTGACCATGGTCTTCGTCGGCATGGTGATCCTCGGCGGTATCAAGCGTATCGGTAAAGTTGCCGCGACCCTGGTGCCGTTCATGTGCGTGGCGTACATCATTGCCGCGTTTGTGGTGCTGGTGGTTAATGCCGCTGAAATCCCCGCAGCCTTTGAAATGATCTTCACCTATGCCTTCAGCCCAGCAGCTGCGACCGGTGGTTTTGCCGGTGCTGCGGTCATGGCGGCGATCCGCTTTGGTGTGGCGCGCGGTATTTTCTCCAACGAAGCAGGCTTGGGTACTGCCGGTATCGCTCAGGCGGCCGGTACCACCAACAGCCCGGTGCGTTCGGGGATGATTGGCATGCTGGGGACCTTTATCGACACCATCATCATCTGCTCGATGACCGGTCTGGCGATCATCACCTCCGGTGTATGGACCAGCGGCGCCAGCGGTGCTGCCTTGTCTGCCGCGGCCTTTGAGTCGGCCATGCCGGGCGTGGGTGGTTACATCCTGACCATCGCCCTGGTGGTATTTGCCTTTACCACCATTCTGGGTTGGAGCTACTTCGGCGAGAAGTGCTGGGAATACATGGTCGGCACCAAGTCGATCCTGCCATTCCGCATTCTCTGGGTAGTGGCGGTACCGTTTGGTGCGATTGCCCAGCTGGACTTTGCCTGGCTGGTAGCCGATACCCTGAATGGCCTGATGGCAATTCCTAACCTGCTGTCGCTGCTGTTGCTGAGCCCGATCGTGGCCAAACTGACCAAGGATCATTTCGCAAAAAATTGATGTGTCGCTTGAACGGGCAGGGTAGTCTGACTCACAGGTCAGCTACGCTTGCCCATCTTCAGGAGGGCGCGGGCTTGCCATTTGGCGGGTTCGCGCCCTTACTTGTTAACCCTCTCCACTTTCGCTGAAAAGGATTGTTTCCATGGCACAAGTCACCCTCAAAGGTTCCCCGGTTGAAGTCGCCGGTCAACTGCCACAGATTGGTCAACAAGCACCGGCGTTCAGCCTGGTTGCCGGTGACCTGAGTGATGTCAGCCTGGCCAGCCTGGCCGGCAAGCGTAAAGTCCTGAATATTTTCCCAAGCGTTGATACCCCAACGTGCGCCACCTCGGTACGCACCTTCAACGCCAATGCCAGCCAAATGGCAAACACTGTAGTGCTGTGCATTTCCACTGACCTGCCGTTTGCTCAGGCACGTTTCTGTGGCGCCGAAGGCCTGGAAAACGTAGTCAACCTGTCGACCATGCGTGGCGCGGACTTCCTGGCAAACTACGGCGTGGCCATCGCCAGCGGCCCGCTGGTGGGTGTAGCTGCCCGCGCGGTAGTGGTGCTGGATGAAAACGACAAAGTGCTGCACAGCGAGCTGGTTGGCGAAATCGCCGACGAGCCGAACTACGACGCAGCCATGGCTGTGCTCAAGTAAAAACCTAATGTTGTGAGAAAAGCGGCCTGCGGGCCGCTTTTTTTATGCCGTTGTAGCCTGAGTTGCTGGGTCAGCATGGCCATCGATTCAGGTGAATAGCGTTCTTCGCTGCCGCCTGTGCGGGTCATTATCGACTGCCTGATTGAGTCATTCGCTGTGGTTGAAACCCGCTGATTATTCGAGCTGGGCCCCGGATTTATCCGGAAAGGCACAATCAAGTGAAAATTTTCATTTACGGATCAGGTATTTAGTTACGTAAGGGAAAGGTAAATAGGCGGTAAAGAACCTTTGCAGTCTGGCTGATAGTGAATATCGTTCACGCTCCTCTAGGAAGTGATAGTCGCCATGCCTGATACACAGCTTTCCCCTCGCTCTCGTAACCTGTCGCGCCAATGGCTGACCGGCTTGTTCCTGCTCGCCGCACTCATCGTGCTGCTGTGGTGGTTCTGGCCGAGCAAACCGGAGTCGGCGCAAATGGGCCGTGGCCGATTCGGCGATATGGGACCGGTGCCGGTGCGCGTGGCCACTGTCAGCCAGGGTGATTTCCCGGTTGAGCTTAAAGCGCTGGGTACGGTGACTGCCTACAACACGGTTAATGTGCGTGGCCGGGTGGATGGTGAGCTGGTCAAGCTGCTGTTCAAGGATGGCCAGCGGGTCAAGGCTGGCGAGTTGCTTGCGGTTATCGATCCACGCCCCTACGAAATTGCCCTGCAGCAGGCCCAAGGCGCCCTGCAAGAGCGCCAGGCGCAACTGCGCAATGCTGAGCTGGACCTGCAGCGCTACCGAGGTCTTTACGCCGAGGACTCGATTGCCAAGCAGACCCTGGATACCCAGGAAGCCCTGGTCAACCAGTACCGTGGCGGGCTCCAGAGCTTGCAGGCCGATGTGGCCACGGCGCGCTTGAATCTCGACTTTACCCAGGTGCGCGCACCTATCGGTGGCCGTTTGGGCATCCGTCAGGCCGATGTTGGCAACCTGGTTAGCGCCGGCGATGAACTGCCACTGGTGGTGATCACCCAGACCCTGCCGATCGCCGTGATGTTTACCCTGCCGCAAGCCGAGTTGCCGGCGGTGGTGCAGCAACTGCGCGCCGGTCAGATCCTCAGGGTCGAAGCCTGGGACCGCAGTGAAAAGCTCAAGCTGGCCGAGGGTGAACTGGAGAGCGTGGATAACCTGATTGACACCGCCACCGGCACAATCAAGCTCAAGGCGCGTTTCGCCAACGCCGAAGAAATGCTGTTTCCCAATCAGTTCGTCAACGTTCGTTTGCGCGTGAAAACCTTAACCAACGTCACCCTGATGCCCTCTGCGGCGCTGCAATTCGGCTCTGACGGGACCTTCGCCTATGTGGTGGATGCTGAGGACAAGGTGCAGTTAACGCCGATTAGCATCGGCCCCAGCGATGGCCAGCTCAGCGTGGTGGAGCAGGGGTTAAAACCGGGTGAGCGCCTGGTTCTGGAAGGCACCGATCGCCTGCGCTCGGGCAATAAGGTTGAGGTCATCAGCGACACCCCACCATCCGCCGCGGCCAAGCCGGTCAGGGCCGAGCGTCAAGGTCAGGGCGCCGGGCAGGGCAAGCCGCGCAGTGAGCGGGCGCAGCGCCCAGAATGAACGCCTCCCGCCTGTTTATCCTGCGTCCGGTCGCCACCACGCTGATCATGCTGGCGATTTTCTTGAGTGGCTTGATCGCCTACCGTTTGCTGCCCGTATCGGCGCTGCCGGAGGTGGACTACCCGACCATTCGGGTGATGACCCTGTACCCGGGTGCCAGTCCGGACGTGATGACCAGCGCCGTGACCGCGCCCCTGGAGCGCCAGTTCGGCCAGATGGCCGGATTGAAGCAGATGTCTTCGACCAGCTCGGGTGGAGCTTCGGTAATCACCCTGCGCTTTAACCTGGAAGTGCGCATTGATGTTGCCGAGCAGGAAGTGCAGGCGGCAATGAATACCGCCGACAGTCTGCTGCCGAATGACCTGCCAACGCCGCCGATCTACCGCAAGGTCAACCCGGCGGACGCGCCAATTCTGACCTTGGCGATTACCTCCGACAGCCTGCCGCTGCCGGAGGTGCATGATCTGGTCGACACCCGCATGGCGCAGAAACTGGCGCAGATTTCCGGTGTTGGCCTGGTCAGTCTGGCCGGTGGTCAGCGGCCGGCGGTGCGGGTGCTGGTCAACCCGATGGCGCTGGCGTCCTACGGGCTCAGTCTCGATCAGGTGCGCCAGAGCATTGCCGCCACCAACGTCAACCAGCCCAAGGGCAGTTTCGACGGCCCGACGCGCAGCACCATGCTCGATGCCAACGATCAGATTCGCTCGGTCGAGGATTACCGCAAGCTGATCCTCACCTGGCAGGACGGTGCACCGCTGCGGCTCGGTGACGTCGCAACCATCATCGACGGTGCCGAAGACCGCTTTCTCGCCGCCTGGGCCAACGGCCAGCCGGCGGTACTGCTGAATGTCCAGCGTCAGCCGGGTGCCAACGCCATCGAGGTCACTGACCGGGTGCGTGAGTTGCTGCCACAGCTGGCCGGCACCTTGCCTTCGGCGGTGGATGTCACCGTGTTGACCGACCGTACCCACAGCATTCGCGCCTCGGTACGTGACACCCAGAAGGAACTGCTGTTTGCGGTTGCGCTGGTGGTATTGGTCACGTTCGTCTTCCTGCGCAGCATTCCGGCGACCATCATCCCTAGCATCGCGGTACCGCTGTCGCTGGTCGGCACCTTTGCCTTCATGTATCTGATGGACTTCTCGGTCAACAACCTGACCCTGATGGCGCTGACCATTGCCACCGGCTTTGTGGTGGATGACGCTATCGTCATGCTGGAGAACGTGGCGCGGCACCGGGAGATGGGCGAAACGCCGATGCAGGCGGCGCTCAAGGGCGCGGGCGAGATCGGTTTTACCCTGATGTCGCTGACCTT
>JAWWDH010000288.1:0-4614 GCA_033720015.1 Pseudomonas sp. | reverse complement strand
CATCGGCATCAAGGCGTTGCGCGCCAAGCCGGCAAGCGCTACTGAGGCAGAATTGATCTTGGCAGAGGGTGTGCGTTCGCCTCGTGCAGCCTTTGTTGCGGGCTTTGTGACCAATGGCCTGAACCCCAAGGCGACGCTGTTCTTCCTGTCGCTGTTTACTGTGGTGATCAATCCACATACGCCGTTGCCGGTGCAGGCTGGTTATGGGGTTTACCTGGCGGTGGCGACTGCGTTGTGGTTCTGCCTGGTCGCCCAGTTGTTCAGCCACCGGCGGGTGCGCGCCGGCTTTGCGCGCATGGGTCACTGGTTTGATCGGCTGATGGGCACGGTGTTGATTGGTTTGGGCGTTAAGCTGGCGTTTACCGAGCTGCGCTAAGCGGATTGCTATAACAAAAACGCCCCGCATCAGCGGGGCGTTTTTATTTGGTTCGGCGCGTTTAGTCGTCTTTACCTTTGGTGCGCATGGCACGCTGCACTTCGCGGTCAGCGTCACGCTCTTTTTCGGTGTGGCGCTTGTCGAAGTCCTTCTTGCCCTTGCCCAGGGCAATCTCGCACTTGATCAGGTGCGCCTTCCAATAGATCGACAACGCCACGCAGGCATAGCCTTTCTGCTGTACGGCGCCGAACAGTTTGTCCAGCTCGCGCTTGTTCAGCAGCAGCTTGCGGGTGCGAATCGGATCGGCGATCACGTGGGTGCTGGCCGTGGTCAATGGGGTGATGTGGCAGCCCATTAGCCAGGCCTCGCCGTTCTTCAGCAATACGTAGCTGTCGACCAGCTGAGCTTTACCGGCGCGCAGACTTTTTACTTCCCAGCCAGCCAGGACCAAGCCTGCCTCGAATCTGGTTTCGACGAAGTAGTCATGCATCGCCTTCTTGTTTTGCGCGATGGTGCCTTGTGGGTGTTTCTTTTGTTTAGCCATAGGGCGCGCATTATAGGGAGTCACAGGCGAGGAAGCTATGTGTGCGACACGGCAAAAGCGCACGCGGGGCCACCCAGTGTCGGCTGCGCTTGAGCCGCCCTGGCGAATCCCCGACAATGCGCGATCTTTTTTAAATAGAGCGGGCTAGCCGAGCATGGCGAACGATAAGGTTTCGATACACGGTGCCTGGGCCAGCCGTTGGGTGTTTATTCTGGCAGCGACCGGTTCGGCCGTCGGCCTGGGCAACATCTGGAAGTTCCCCTATATGACCGGCATGTACGGCGGCGGGGCTTTCGTGATGATGTACCTGATGTGCATTTTTATGGTCGGCCTGCCGATCATGCTCGCGGAGACGCTGCTCGGTAGGCGTGGCCGGCAGAGCCCGGTGAACAGCCTGAAAGCCTTGGCCATTGAGTCGGGTGCTTCGCCGAAATGGTCCTGGGCGGCATTGATGGGGATGATAGCCGCGCTGCTGATCCTGTCGTTTTACAGTGTGGTGGCGGGCTGGTCGCTGGATTACATCCTCAGCATGGGCAGCGGCAAATTTGCCGGTGTCTCTGCCCAGGGGGCCGGCGCCGCATTTGGCGCCCTGACCGCCGACCCATGGCGGCTGACCCTGTGGCATACGCTGTTTATGTTACTGACCGGTTTTGTTATCGCCCGCGGCGTGGTCGCCGGCCTGGAGCGCAGCTTACGCATCATGATGCCGCTGCTGTTCGTGCTGCTGCTGGTGCTGCTGGGGTACAGCATGACCACCGGGCACTTTATGCAGGGCTTCCACTTCCTATTCAATTTCCAGCCGGATCGCGTTCTCGATGGTGTGCTGGCCGCGATGGGGCATGCCTTCTTTACCTTGAGCGTGGGCGTTGGCGCGATCATGGTCTACGGCTCTTACATGCCGAAGAAGGCTTCGATTGGCAGCACCATCCTCACCGTCGGTATTCTCGATACCCTGGTGGCCCTCACCGCGGGGATGGCGCTGTTTCCCATTGTCTTCGCCGGTGGCTTGGAGCCGAGTGCCGGACCGGGGCTGATGTTTGTCACCCTGCCTGTGGCGTTCGGTAATATCGCTTTTGGCCAGGTAATGGGCACGCTGTTCTTTGTTTTGGTGCTGATCGCAGCCTGGACGTCGTCGATCTCCATGCTGGAGCCAGCGGTGGCTTATCTGGTTGAGCGCAGCAAGTGCAGCCGGGTGCTGGTGACCAGCGTGCTGGCATTCCTCTGTTGGGTCATCGGGATGGGCACGGTGCTGTCCTTTAACCTGGGCGCTGAAGCGAAGTTCTTTGTATTTGCCGAGGATGGCTTCCATTTGTTCCAGTGGGGCGCAGAGGGTGGGCGGAACTTTTTCGATAGCATCGATTACCTGACCAGTCGGATTCTGTTACCGCTCGGTGGTCTGGCTTTTGCCGTATTTGCCGGCTGGGTGCTCAAGCGTGAAGTGGTACGCGAAGAGTTGGCCATGAAGAGTCCGTTGCTGTTCAACGTGGTGTATTGGTCTATTCGTGTGGTCGCGCCGATTGGCGTATTAATCGTATTTATCGCAGAGCTGAGTAAATGATCACCTGCATTCTGTTTAGCCGAGTGGTTGGGTTATGAGTACGCATATTCAGCGTTCGGCGTTGTTGCCGTATCCGGCGCAGGCGCTGTTCGATCTGGTCAATGATGTGGCCAGCTATCCACAGTTTCTGCCGTGGTGCTCGGCCAGCGAAGTGCTTGAGGCCAGTGCTACGCATATGCGCGCCAGTCTGGCGGTGGCCAAGGGTGGCCTGAGGCAGCGCTTTGTCACCGCCAATGTTCTGGTGCCTGGTGAGCGGATTACCTTGAACCTGGTTGAAGGCCCATTCACTCAGTTGTACGGGCACTGGGAATTCAAGGCGCTGGGCGACAAAGCCTGCAAGATCAGCCTAGACCTGACTTTCGACTACGCCGGGCCGCTGGTGCGTGCCACGCTCGGGCCATTGTTCAATCAGGCCACCAACACCCTGGTTGATGCGTTTTGTCAAAGGGCCAAGCAACTCTATGGATAAGCCAAACATGGTGGTCGAGGTGGTCTACGCCTTGGCTGACAAACAGAAGCTGCTGCGCCTGAGCCTGCCTTATGGCACCACGGTGCGCCAGGCCGCGTTGCAGTCCGGTATGCAGGCGCACTTTCCCGACCTGGATCTACACAACAGCCCGTTAGGTATCTTCGGCAAGGCCGTCAGCAAGCCCGATGAGCGCGTGCTGGAAGAGGGAGAGCGTGTGGAAATCTACCGACCGCTGATTGCCGACCCGAAAGAAGTGCGCAAGCAACGTGCGGCTAAAGCGGCGCAAGCCAAGGCCGAAGGTGGCGGGCATTAAGTAAGCGCTGATGGGACCGGCATGGGCACCGGACACAAAAAGCCCGGACATGTCCGGGCTTCATATTCGTAAATGATTACTGCGGCGAGCTTTCCAGAGGTTCTGGCGTCGGTACTGGCACAACTTTTACGTCGTCCACTTCGCGCTGTATTTGCTCAAGCAGCGAGCCTGGTGCAGGTTTCTCTTCAACCTGTTGGACAGCCTGCGGAGTGGTTACGCCACTGGCTTCGCCCAGGATCGCCTGGTCACGGCTTACGCCAGGCATAAAATCACCCGACAGGCCGATCAGTTGGTCGTCAGCGCCGAAGTTCACGCTGACGCGCTCTTGCAGGCGCTGCCCGCCACCCGGCTGGATGCTGTACAGGTAATCCCAGCGGTTGGCATGGAAGGTGTCAGTGAGCAAAGGGTTGCCCATGATAAAACGCACTTGCTTGCGGGTCATTCCCGGACGCAACTGGTCTATCATGTCCTGCGTGACGACATTGCCCTGTTGAATGTCGATTTTATAAACCCCGGGGAATGAACAACCGGCGAGTGCGAGTAGCCCCGTAAGGGAGAGGCTGGTCAGCAGGAGTTTGGTCTTTTGCATCGGTGGGCGACTTCCACTATCTTGGCTGGGCAATATAACCCCGGATCATACCCGCATTAAAGGAAGCTGCGAAGCCGCTTCAGTGAGAAAGCAGACCATGGTTGAAAATAGCGAACTACGCAAGGCTGGCCTGAAAGTGACCCTGCCACGGGTCAAAATACTGCAAATGCTCGACTCTACTGATCAGCGTCACATGAGTGCCGAAGACGTTTACAAGGCACTGATGGAGTCGGGCGATGACGTGGGTCTGGCCACCGTATATCGGGTGTTGACGCAGTTTGAGGCGGCAGGCTTAGTGGTTCGCCATAACTTCGATGGCGGTCATGCGGTCTTCGAATTGGCGGACAGTGGTCATCACGACCACATGGTCTGTCTCGACTCCGGTGAGGTGATCGAATTCTTCGATGCCGAGATCGAAAAACGCCAGAAGGAAATCGTGAAGGAGCATGGCTTCGAGCTGGTCGATCACAATCTTGTGCTGTATGTGCGCAAGAAAAGCTGATTGATAGCGGTATGAAAAAGGCGACCCTCGGGTCGCCTTTGTGCTTTCTGCGGGGTCTTAAAATCAGACTTGCGCGCTGCCGACCATCTGCCGTGCGTGGGCCAGGGACTCTTCGGTCAGGTCAACGCCGCCGAGCATGCGGGCGATTTCCTCGACCCGCTGCGCTGAGCTGAGTTTGCTCACGGCGGTACGCGTGGCATCGTTCTCGCGAACCTTGTGCACAAACAGGTGCTGATGGCCTTGTGCGGCAACCTGCGGCAAGT
>JAWWDH010000287.1:0-4618 GCA_033720015.1 Pseudomonas sp. | reverse complement strand
GAAGCGGCCCGCGCCGGTGAGATGGGTCGCGGCTTTGCCGTGGTCGCCGATGAAGTGCGCAACCTGGCCAAGCGCGTGCAAGGCTCCACCAGTGTCATCACGCAGATGATCAACACCCTGCAAAGCGGCACCCACGATGCAGTGGACTTTATGCAGGACAGCTCGATCAAGGCCGATGAATGCGTCAAACAGGCCGACGAAGCCGGCCAGGCCCTGGTCGCCATCACCGAGTCAGTGGCGCACATGCGCGCAAGCAATACGCAGATCGCGGTGGCCGCTGAACAACAGAGCCAGGTCGCCGAAGAGATGAACCGCGCGGTGATGCGCATTCGTGACGTTACCGAGCAGACCGTCAAGCAGACCGGGCAATCGGCGCTAACCAGTGGCGAGTTGGCTAACCTGGCGGCTGAGCTGAACACAGCCATTCGCCAACTCAAGCTGTAACACACCAAACCACCAGCTTCAGCCAAACACCGCCACGGTCTGCCGGCTGATTGCCAGCAACTCACCGGCCGGTGACCACAGCGCGGCGGCGATGTGACCGTAGCCATCGCGGGCATGTTCGATCTGCGCGCGATACAGGCACCAGTCTTGAGTATTCAACTCGCTCATGGGTTGAACGAACTCAATGGTCCAGGTCAGCGAGCTGCCCGGTGCCGGCGCACTCAGGTGCGACAGCACGGCCGGTGGCCAGGCATCGACCAGGGCCAGCAGATGAGCCTCAGTGACCGGCTCGCTGCTACTTTGCTCACGCAGCCGCACCCAACCACCCATCTCTCGCGCTGGGTTGCCCGTAAACGGCAAGCCGCCGAACGCCCAGCGCATGGCCAGGAAACGGGTAAATTCCGGGGTGACGCCCGGGATATAGGGCATTTCCTGGCACTCATCCACCGCCTTGGCCGCTGGGGCCGGCTCGGCCTGGACCGCGATGCGTGACTCACGCCCGGCACCGAAGCTGCCCTGCACGATGGTCACTACCTGGCCATTCTGCATCGCACGGCCCAGCACCTGGCTGACGGCCTTGCCTTCTCGCAGCACTTCCACTGCAAAGCTGATCGGCACATCCGGCGCAGCTGGGCCGACAAAGGTAATCGCCAGCGAGCGCGCCGGCCGCCCGGCGGGCACCTGAGCACGCATGGCTTCGTACACCAGCGCCGCCACCAGTCCTCCGAAGCTGGCCCGGCCTTGCGCCCATTGCGCCGGAATTTGCACCGCTTGCGGGTTGTTACGCACTGCCTGGAGTAACTCGGAAAAGCCCATAACCACCTCAAGAACTAAACATGCGGGTGATCTTAGGGCAAAGGCAGCATCGATTGGCACGGCATTTCAGCCAAATAAGCCGAAGGTATAAGCACCGATCAGTCCTTATGGCGGGTGATGTCCCTGACTAATTTATCCAAGGCCCGATCAGCCGCTTGCTCAGCACGCTGCATGGCTGCCCGCCAGGCCGGCACGCACGGCTGTAGGTCAGCCTCTGTCTCGGCCCGCAGCAGCCACTGCCAATGGTCGTGCCAATCACCTAGTGCCGATTGCGCCTGCTTGAGCCGCATCCGTGTGCGCCCGGACAACTCGCTCAGCGCGGGGTACGCCTCAGTCGCATAGCGCAAACGCTTAACCAATAAACGCAGACGATGACGATCATGGGCAGGATCAAGCAGCGCCTGCAGCAGACGCTTGCGGTCTTTACCCAAGCGCTGCCTGATTAGCCTGTGCAAGCCACGCAGTTGTTCGCCGCCGGCCGCTTCTCGCCACTGCGGCGGCCAGCCATCCAGAGCGCTGAGCAGCTGCGCCAGCAGTGCGCTGTCCAACAGCTCGGCATAGCCCTGCTGCAGCAGTGGCTGGCGTGATTGCGCCGCCGCATACAAACCTTGCTGCTGGAGATAGCGGTGCAGCACTTCAAGGTCACGCAGCGGCCCGCTTACTCGGCCCACCTCAGCCGCCCGCTGTTGCAGATCGGCGCAGGCGTTCAGCGCCATTAGAGGCCGCAACAAACTGCGCAGTTTGCGCAAGGCGATGCGCAGATCATGCAAGGCCTCATCGTCGGTGCCCGCCAGCAGCCTTGCACGGCAAGCAAACAGGCGAACCTGTATACGCAGGACGTGCTGTTGCACCTCATCAATCAAGCTTTGCATCGTCTCACTCCGTTGAAATCGCTTGCCCGCTTATGCGCGTATTGAGTCGGCACACGTGACCAATGATCACTCAGGCTGTACTCGGGTAAAGCGCCAAGGTAATGCTCGACGCAGTGTTTGCAAGCGCTGAGTTAACTGCGCAACTGAAAGCGCTTGTCCGGCATAGCGCTGCGCCTCGAAAGCGGCGGCGAAGTCAGTAATCGCCTGCGCCTGGGCAGGCAGCTGCAACGCCGCTCGCACGGCATAGTCACGCGGGCCTTCGCCGGGCCGGCGCTGTACACCATGGCGCGCCAGCAGCGCCTCGAAACGACGGAACAGGCGCTGCTGCACGTCGCGTTCTCGCTGCCAGGGTTTGAACAGCCAGAGCGCGAGCAAGCCGAGCAACAACCCACCGCCGCCGACCAGCCCTAAGACCAAGGTTTGCGCATCGACACGACCCAACCAGCGTTTTAAGAACGCCACCTGCTGCTCACCCTGATAACCAAGGACCCAGCGCTGCCAGCCGTAATTAACATTGTCCCAGGCCAGGCGCAGGTCATTCAGCCAACTGAGGTTGCGGTAGCGCAGCGGGGAAAAGGGCGACCCCTCAAGAAAACTCTGCTCACCGGCCAGGGCTTCCTCCAAGCCCATGTCGATACGTTCGGGCGCCACCTGAAACGTCGGGTCGACACTGACCCAACCCTGCCCCGCTTGCCAGTACTCGACCCAGGCATGCGCATCGAACTGGCGCACTTGCACATAGTTACCCGCCGGGTTGAACTCGCCACCCTGATAGCCTGCCACCACCCGTGCCGGGATACCGGCGGCGCGCAAAACATAGGTCATCGCCCCGGCGTAATGGGCGCAGAAGCCGCTGCGGGTTTCAAAGAGAAAATCATCAATATTGTTCACCCCCAGCGTGGGTGGGCGCAGCGTGTAGGCATAGGGCTCACGGTTGAAATGGCTGAGCAGCGCCTGTACCAGTTGCTCGGGCTGCGGGTACTCACGCTTGAGCTGCTCGGCCCAGGCGCGACTGCGCGGTTCACCTTGCGCCGGCAGCTGCAAGGCTCGGCGCATCGGCTCGGCGGCCAACTGCGGCTCACGCAACGCCTGCGGCCAGGAGCTGACCTGATAAATCAGCGAACGCTCTACCGGCTGTCGCCGCTGCAGGCGGAAGTCGCTCATCTGTCGAGTCTGCTCCAGCGAGGTTTGCGCCACATCCAGGGCAAACAGCCAGCGCTGCCCGCTCGGTTGCATGATGATGCTGTAGCTCAACGCCTCGCCGTGTTTCTGCCACTGCGCACCCGGGGCAAACTCGGCGTAATCGGATTGCGACCAGCGCCGTCCATCGAAGCGATCCAGGGTCAGTGCACGCCAATACAACTCACTGCGTGGCGGCGTTGCTCCGTTGAAACTGGCGCGAAAGGCCAAGGCGGCGGAGCGACTTAGGTCGGCAATATCAGCCGGCGCCATGCTGTTCGACAGGCCCGTGGTGGCCTTGTCATTGGGCACCGGCAACGACCATAGCGAACCCATACGCGGAAAGAATACAAACAGCAGCAACATCACCGGCAGCGCCTGCAGCAGCAGCCCGCCGGCCAGGCGCGCGGTTGGCCAGGGCTGCGTGGCCAGGCTGCTTTGCTGCAAACCAATCAACGCTGCCAGTAAGGCGGTAACCGGCAACAGGCTGTACAAGGCCATCAGCATGCTGTCATCGAACAGGTAAGCGGTGACCACCACGAAGAAGCCGAGAAAAATCAGTACCAGCGCATCACGCCGCGTGCGCATTTCCAGCAGTTTGAGGACAAAGGCAGCAATCAGCAGCACCACCCCAGCATCCAGACCGACCACGCTGCCACGGGAGAGAAACACCCCTACTGCCGCCGCCAGCATCAAGCCGCCCTTGGCCCAGGCATTCGGGTAGCGGGCGCGCATGCGGAAGATCTGCACGCGCCAGGCCGCGCTGCCCAGCCATAGGCCAATGATCCACAACGGTAGATGGCTCAGGTGCGGCATGATCACCAGCACCTGCGCCACCAATAGCCAGGTCAGGCTGATCCGTGGAATCGCGGTAGCACGGCTCATGACGCCCGTCCGAACAGCGCCAGCGCGCGCAGGCAGGCATCACGGTGCAACTCGCCACTGTCGGCGCTCAGCAGCTGGCCCGGCAAGCTCAGGGCAAACGGCTGCTGGCGCTCGGACAGCTGCAGCACCCAATGACAAAGCAACGACAGCCGCGTTTCAACGTCGCCGGCCAGGGCCTGGAAATCCAGCTGCACGTCACGCCCGCTGATTGAAGCAAAATCCTTGACCAGCAGCCCCTGGCCACGGGAATAGGCTTTCCAGTGCAGGCGGCGCTTGGAATCGCCCGGCTGATAGCTTTTCAGGCCTTGGTAATCGTCTACGCCTTGGCCATTAGGACGGCTGCCCTCCTCGTCCTGATCCTCGTTGATACCGGCAGACAGTGGCAGATCACCCGGTAAAGGACGTGGATAAACCAGCACCCG
>JAWWDH010000286.1:0-4679 GCA_033720015.1 Pseudomonas sp. | reverse complement strand
GAACGCATCAAGGAAGTCGTCCGTGCGCAGCTATACAGCGCCGCGCCTGACCTCGACTTGCCGTTCTGATTGATTAGTCAATTTCTACTGGAGCCCTGCATGACTCTCGAACTAGATGCCGCCACCAACGTCGCCAAAGTACTCTCCGAAGCATTGCCGTATATCCGCCGCTTCGTGGGCAAAACCCTGGTGATCAAATACGGCGGCAACGCCATGGAAAGCGAAGAGCTCAAGCAAGGCTTCGCCCGTGACATCGTGCTGATGAAGGCCGTGGGCATCAACCCGGTGGTGGTGCACGGCGGCGGCCCGCAAATTGGCGACTTGCTCAAGCGCCTGTCGATCGAGAGTCATTTCGTCGACGGCATGCGCGTCACCGATACCGCCACCATGGACGTGGTGGAAATGGTACTCGGCGGCCAGGTGAACAAAAGCATCGTCAACCTGATCAACCAGCATGGCGGCAGCGCCATCGGCCTGACCGGTAAGGATGCCCAGCTTATCCGCGCCAAGAAGCTCAAGGTCAGCCGACAAACGCCGGAAATGACCCAACCGGAAATCATCGATATCGGCCATGTCGGTGAAGTCACCGGGATCAATACCGACCTGCTCAACATGCTGGTCAAGGGCGACTTCATTCCGGTCATCGCACCAATCGGCGTTGGCGCGAACGGCGAGTCCTACAACATCAATGCCGATTTGGTCGCCGGCAAAGTCGCCGAAGCACTGCAAGCTGAGAAACTGATGCTGCTGACCAACATCGCCGGTCTGATGGACAAGCAAGGCGATGTGCTCACCGGCCTGACCACCGCGCAGGTGGATGGCCTGATCGCTGACGGCACCATCTACGGCGGCATGCTGCCGAAAATCCGTTGTGCCTTGGAAGCGGTACAAGGCGGCGTCACCAGCGCGCACATCATCGATGGCCGTGTACCCAATGCGGTGCTGCTGGAAATCTTCACTGACAGCGGCGTGGGTACCCTCATCTGCAACCGCGAACAGCCCTAAGGCCTAGCAGCCGCCAGTCATGCTCACTGATCGTGGCTGATTCACCCGCCTGATAGCTTGCTGCATCCCTTGCAGCAAGCGCCATCAACACTGAAGCTCAGTGAATAGGCACTGCCAGTCGAGGAGTACAACATGTCAGCCGTACCTTCCCGAGAAACCTTCAGCTTTTTCCACAGGCTGCGTGTGCGCTGGGCAGAGGTCGACCCGCAAAGCATCGTGTTCAACGGTCACTACCTGACCTATGCCGATGTCGCCATCACCGAATATTTTCGCGCGCTGGGCATTCGCTACCCAGATGACCTGGGCCGTGACGGCAATGACTTCTTCGCGATCAAGACCGTACTGGAGTACCTAGCCCCCGCACGCTTCGACGATGAGCTGCAGATCGGCATTCGCGTCTCTCGCCAGGGTCGATCGAGCTTGAGTTTTGCCATGGGCATCTGGCGTGGGGAGCAGGTGCTGACCAGCGGTGAAGTGATTTACGTCCACGCAGACAGCGCAACCCGAAGTAGCAGCCCGCTACCGGCATGGCTGAGAGAAAGACTGCTGGCCTTTGAGCGCTACGCGCCGCAACTATCAGCGATCAATGGCGCCCCAGCAGAACCTTGAGCCGATCACGGTCGGCATTAAAGCTGCTGTCCGCCGCTTTGCGCACAGCCTGATAGCGCAAGATGTCGCTTTTGAGGCGTTCCTGCTCGATTTTTTGACTGTCGATCTGCGCCAGTAGATGCGCTGGCACTGCACGCCCCGCGCGCTCATGGTTGGCCGCCTGGCTTTGCAGGTTGGCCTGTTGAGTGCGCACCGACTGCAAATTGCCGCGCGCCACACCAATCAGGCCATCCAGCTCGGCCAGCTTGCGCTGACGCGCGCGCTCCACATCTTCCGGGGTGCTGTAAAAGCGCAGCAGTTGCGCATCAGAGCTGGCGCGCGCCTTCTCCGCCAGGATGTGCTTCATTTCTTCGGCGGTAGGGGCCGGCGGAATCACTTTAATCACCCGGCCCTGATCGTTCAGCACCTCATAGCCCTTGCCGATGTGCTCAGGCGGTACGCCCTGGCGGCTTAATACGGTGGTCCCCCGATCGTCGACATAGCGGTACAACTCGGTCGCACCTGCCACAACCGGCAACAGTAGGCCAAGCAACAGCGAACAGCGGGTCAGGGCAGACTTATGCACACGCAGCACCTTATCAGCAGGTTAGATGCCGTACTCGGCACGATAGGCTTGTACAGCAGGGAGATACTGCTTGAGTTCAGCATCCTCTGCCAGATATTCCAGTACCTGTTCGAGTGACACAATACTCACCACCGGCATCGCGTAGTCACGCTCAACTTCCTGAATCGCCGAAAGCTCACCTTTACCGCGCTCCTGACGATTCAAGGCAATCAGCACGCCAGCTGCCTGCGCGTTCTGCGCCTGGATGATCTGCATCACCTCACGTATCGCAGTACCCGCGGTGATCACGTCGTCGATGATAAGTACGCGGCCAGCCAGTGGCGCGCCGACCAAGGTGCCACCTTCGCCGTGATCCTTGGCTTCCTTGCGGTTAAAACACCAGGGCATATCGCGCTGATGATGCTCAGCCAGCGCCACTGCCGTAGTGGCCGCCAATGGAATACCTTTATAAGCCGGGCCGAACAACACATCGAAGTCGATGCCGCTGTCCACCACTGCGGCAGCATAGAAGCGCCCCAGCTGCGCCAGCGCCAAACCGCTGTCAAACAAGCCGGCATTGAAGAAATAAGGGCTGATACGCCCGGATTTCAGAGTGAACTGACCAAAACGCAGAACCCCACGCTCGATGGCAAAACGGATGAAATCGCGCTGGTACGCTTGCATGAAAAAGTCCCGAACGGCACGGTTTTACTAGGAAGTTACTTATTAGAGACGAGCTCGGGTATCATACACGCACGTGATTTTTGGGGCCATTTATGCGGATCATCAGTGTGAACGTGAATGGTATTCATGCGGCAGTCGAGCGCGGTTTGCTCAGTTGGCTGCAAGCACAGAATGCCGACGTCATCTGCCTGCAGGACACCCGCGCCTCCGCCTTTGAACTGGACGACCAAGCTTTCCAACTGGATGGCTACTTCCTCTATGCCTGCGATGCAGAAGTGCCAAACCAAGGTGGTGTGGCGCTGTATTCGCGGTTGCAACCCAAGGCGGTAATCAGCGGCCTCGGCTTTGAAATGGCCGACCGCTACGGGCGCTACCTGCAGGCTGATTTTGACAAAGTAAGTATTGCCACCCTGCTGATGCCTTCCGGGCAGCAGGGTGACGAGAGCTTGAATCAGAAATTCAAGTTCATGGACGACTTCACCCACTATTTGGACAAGCAGCGCCGTAAGCGCCGCGAGTACATCTATTGCGGCTCGCTCTATGTGGCGCATCAGAAGCTCGACGTGAAAAACTGGCGCGACTGTCAGCAATCACCGGGCTTCCTCGCACCTGAACGCGCGTGGATGGATGAAGTGATTGGCACCATGGGCTATGTCGATGCGCTGCGCGAAGTCAGCCGCGAGGGCGATCAGTTCAGCTGGTGGCCAGACAGCGAGCAGGCCGAACTGCTCAACCTGGGCTACCGCTTCGACTATCAGTTGCTCACCCCTGGCATGCGCCGCAGCATTCGCAGCGCCCGCTTGCCGCATCAGCCACGCTTCTCGCAGCACGCGCCACTGATTGTCGATTACGACTGGATGCTCAGCGTATAGCTTGCCCAGCAGGCAGAAAAAAGCCGACGCATGCGTCGGCTTTTTTTGCATCTGGCAAACGCTTATTTGACCAAGCGCCAGGCAAAGGGATACCGATACGCCTGGCCTTCATTGGCCTTGATTCCAGCAATGATGGTCAACACCAGCGCCGCAATGCTGACCAGCACCAGCAGCGGGAAGCCCACGACCACCACCATCAGCAAGAAACACAGCATCGCCGCCAAGGCCACGCTGATCTGAAAGTTCAGCGCCTCCTTGCCCTGGGCATCAACGAACGGATCAAGGTCCTTCTTGATCTGCCAGACGATCAACGGCCCAAGCAGATTGCCAAAGGGAATCAGCAGCCCGAGAAAGGCCGCGAAGTGGCACAACATTGCCCACTGGCGGGCTTCAGGGCCGGGAACCGGCTGTGGCGCTTGGGTCTCGTCGTTCATCATGCCTCTCCTTGGGTTAGCGACTTGCAATACCGCTCAATCAGTCAGCCAACGCCGCCTGTTGCAGCGCGAACAGCTCATTCATACCTTTCTGCGCCAACGCCAGCATGGCGTTCAACTCAGCCGGCTGGAACGGCGCACCTTCGGCAGTACCCTGCACTTCGATGAAACCACCGCTGCTGGTCATCACCACGTTGAGGTCAGTTTCGGCGGCGGAATCTTCCAGGTAATCCAAGTCCAGCACTGGCTCGCCTTGATACATACCTACCGAGACAGCGGCAATCATCTGCTTGAGCGGATCGCCACCTTTCAGGCCGCCACGTTTTTTGATCACTTTCAGCGCATCAATCACGGCCACCATGGCGCCGGTAATAGATGCAGTACGGGTGCCGCCATCGGCCTGGATCACATCGCAGTCGACATACAGGGTGTTCTCGCCCAGCTTCGACATATCCAGCGCAGCGCGCAGCGAGCGACCGATCAAACGCTGAATTTCCAGGGTACGACCGCCCTGCTTGCCACGGCTGGCTT
>JAWWDH010000285.1:0-4686 GCA_033720015.1 Pseudomonas sp. | reverse complement strand
GCCAACTCGGTGGCGGCGCGCTCCAAGCGAATTGCCCACGGTCCTGAAACCGCACCCTACGGTGAGCTGGATGGGCTGCGGCTGATCGAGCGTTGGTGGCAGGCCTAAACGCTGTACGCCCGCTGCAACTAACGGCCTGTAGGGTTGGTGATTAACTCGTTTGTGGATGCTGAGAAGCGCTAACGCGCTATCAATGCACCTCGATAATGATTCATCACGCTTACCGCGCAGGTTGCTTGCAGCCACAACGTTTGCAGAGGATTGATGTGGTGAAAAGTATTTTATTGCTGCTAGTGCAGCGCCTGGCTTTAGGCCTGCTGTCGTTGTTCGCAGTATCGGTGATCATCTTTCTGGCGGTCGGTTTGCTCCCTGGAGATATTGCCCAGGCGATGCTCGGGCAGGCAGCCACGGATGAAACTGTCGCGGCCTTCCGCGCACAACTGGGGCTGGATCAACCGCCGTTGATGCGCTTCATGCAATGGATTGGCAATTTTCTGCAAGGGGACTTGGGCGTCTCCCTGGCCAACCAGCGGGAGATCTCCGAACTGGTCGGCGCACGATTGGGGAATACCCTGACCCTCGCCGCTATGGCCGCACTGGTCTCGGTGCCGCTGGCACTGTTGCTGGGCATGCTCGCGGCGCTGTACCGCAACTCCTGGTTCGATCGCGCACTTAACACTTCAGCCCTGAGTGCGGTGTCTTTCCCCGAGTTCTTCGTCGCCTACATCCTCATTATGATTTTTTCGGTGAAGCTCGGCTGGTTCCCAAGTATCTCCAATTTGGCACCGGATGCGTCCTTCGCTGAGGTGTTCGAACGTTCGGTGTTGCCGGTGGCGACCCTGAGTCTGGTGGTGATTGCACAGATGATGCGCATGACCCGTGCGGCGCTGATCAATTTGCTCGCTAGCCCCTACATTGAGATGGCCCGGCTCAAAGGTATCAGCCAGGCGCGGATCATCTTTCGCCACGCCTTGCCCAACGCCCTGGCGCCCATCGTCAACGTGGTGGCGCTGAACCTGGCCTACCTGGTGGTGGGTGTGGTGGTGGTCGAGGTGGTCTTCGTCTATCCGGGGCTAGGCCAGTTGCTGGTGGACTCGGTAGCCAAGCGCGATATCCCCGTGGTGCAGGCCTGCAGTCTGATTTTTGCGGCGACCTACGTAGTACTCAATACGCTGGCCGATGTGCTTGCCATTGCGAGCAACCCTCGCCTGATGCATCCAAAGGGGTAGGACATGACGCGTTTGTTCAAAGAGCTGTACCGAGCGCCACTGAGTGCGCAATTCGGTTTTTTAGTCATTATCGTTTACGTGTTGCTGGCTGTGCTGGCACCTGTGCTGGCGCCGTTCGGCGAAACCGAAATCGTCGGCGATGGCTTCGCTCCGTGGGGCGGAGACTTTCTACTGGGTACCGACAACCTTGGTCGGGACATGTTTAGCCGACTGATCTACGGGGCGCGCAACACCGTGGGTATCGCCTTCGCGGCCACGCTATTGGCCTTCTTGATCGGCGGCCTGGCAGGTTTGGTCGCGGCGCTCAAAAGCGGTTGGGTGGACCAGGGGCTGTCGCGCCTGGTGGACATTCTGATGGCCATTCCGCAACTGATCTTTGCCTTGCTGATCCTCAGTGTGGTGGGCACCACTGCCACATCGCTGGTTCTGGTGATTGCCTTGCTGGACGCCACGCGGGTGTTCCGTTTGACCCGTGCAGTGGCGATGAACGTGGTGGTTCAGGATTTCGTCGAGGCCGCTCGGTTGCGTGGTGAGGGCCTGTGGTGGCTGGCGACCCGCGAGGTCTTGCCCAATACCGCGGCGCCACTGATCGCCGAATTTGGTCTGCGCTTTTGCTTCGTCTTTCTGTTTATCAGCGCCTTGTCCTTCCTCGGTCTGGGCATTCAGCCACCAACGGCCGACTGGGGCAGCATGGTCCGCGATAACGCGGTGCTCATCACCTTCGGCAATGTCACGCCGCTGCTGCCCGCGCTGGCGGTTGCAGTGCTGACGGTCGGGGTCAATTTCGTTGTCGACTGGATGCTGCACAAATCCAGCGGACTCAAAGGATGATGGACATGAGCCTAAATAAACCAACCGGCGAGTTGCTGCTGGACATACGTGATCTGCACATCGAAGCGCAATGTGACGAGGGCTGGCTGTCTTTGGTTCAAGGTGTCGACCTGAGCCTGCATCGGGGCGAGGTATTGGGGCTGATTGGTGAGTCGGGCGCGGGTAAATCGACCCTTGGCCTGGCCGCTATGGGCTATACCCGTGATGGTTGCCGCATCAGCCGCGGCTCGATTCACTTCGACGGACAGGACCTGGTGAACAGCTCGGCCGAGCAGTTGCGCAAGTTGCGCGGCCTGCGCATCGCCTACGTCGCGCAGAGTGCGGCGGCCTCGTTTAATCCGGCGCAACGGCTGATTGATCAGCATGTCGAAACGGCGGTTAAAAACGGCGGAATCAAGCCTGCGCAAGCCGAAGCCGAAGCGCTGGAGTTGTACCGTGTACTGGGTCTGCCAGACCCGCAGCGGATTGCTCGCAGTTATCCGCATCAGGTTTCCGGCGGTCAGTTGCAGCGGGCCATGACCGCTATGGCGATGGCCTGTCATCCAGACCTGATTATTTTTGATGAGCCAACCACTGCACTCGATGTGACCACACAAATCGAGGTGTTGGCGGCGATCCGCAACGCGGTGGCGCATTTCGGTACGGCGGCCATCTATATCACCCACGATCTGGCGGTGGTCGCGCAGATGGCAGACCGCATCATGGTGCTGCGCCACGGCAAGTTAGTGGAGGAGGGCGCGACGCGGAAAATGCTTGCCGATCCTCAGCAGGATTACACCAAGTCGCTGTGGGCTGTTCGCTGTTTTCGCACCGAGCCCAAACCGCGCCCCGAAAATCAAACGCCTTTGCTAGAGGTGCGTAACGCCTCGGCCAGCTATGGCCAGCAGCCCGTGCTGAATGATGTGTCACTGAGCCTGTATCGCGGGCAGACGCTGGCGGTAATTGGTGAGTCGGGGAGTGGCAAAAGCACCACGGCACGCTTGATCACTGGGTTGTTGACGCCTACAGCAGGCTCGGTGTTGCTCGATGGTGCCGAGTTGCCGCGCAGTTTCCAGCAGCGCAGTAAGGAGCAATTGCGCAGCATTCAGATGATCTACCAGATCCCCGATACGGCGCTGAACCCGAAACAACGGATTGTCGACATCATTGGTCGGCCACTGGCGTTCTACCTCGGCCTCAAGGGCAAAGCCCTGCAGCAACGGGTCGCCGAGTTGCTGGAGATGATCGAACTGGATCCTGATGTGTACATGCACCGTCGGCCTACGGAGCTTTCCGGCGGGCAGAAACAACGTATCTGTATCGCCCGTGCGCTAGCGGCTGAGCCGCAACTGATCATCTGCGACGAAGTGACCTCAGCCCTGGATCAGTTGGTGGCTGAAGGCATTCTCAAACTGCTGGATCGGGTCCAGCGCCAGTTGGGCGTTTCCTATCTGTTTATTACCCACGATGTGGCCACGGTCCGTGCCATTGCCGATGAAGTGCTGGTAATGCAGCGCGGCAAGGTGGTCGATGCCGGTCTGCGCGACGCCATCTTCACCCCTCCGCATCAGGACTATACCGGGCTGCTGTTCTCATCCGAGCCGGAAATGGACCCCGACTGGCTGGACCGCCTGCTCCACCAGCGCGACACGAATAAGCCCGTTGAACCACAGCTTTAGTTACCCTAGGAATTGTTATGAAAGTACTGATCGTCCACGCCCACCCCGAGCCACAATCCTTCACCACGGCCATGCGTGACCTGGCGCTGGAAACCCTGCAAGGGCAGGGGCATGAGGTGCAGGTTTCTGACCTCTATGCGATGAACTGGAACCCGGTTGCCAGCGCCGCTGACTTCGTCGAGCGTGAGAATTCGGACTACCTGGTGTATGCCCTCGAGCAGCGTCTAGGCGTCAAGAAAGGCTGCCTAGCTGCGGATATCCAAAGCGAGCTGGATAAGCTGCTGTGGGCCGATACGCTGATTCTTAACTTTCCCCTGTATTGGTTCTCGGTGCCGGCCATTCTTAAAGGCTGGATTGACCGAGTACTGGTGTCCGGCGTCTGTTACGGCGGCAAGCGTTTCTACGATCAGGGCGGCCTGAGTGGCAAGCGGGTGTTGGTCAGCCTGACCCTGGGCGGGCGCGAGCACATGTTTGGTGATGACGCCATTCATGGCCCACTAGAGGACATGTTGCGCCCGCTGTTACGCGGCACATTGGCCTATGTGGGTATGGATGTGCTGCAACCATTCGTAGCCTGGCACGTGCCTTATATCAGCCACGAGGAGCGCCAGAAGTTTCTAAGCGCCTATCAACAGCGGTTAGAGACGATCGGCCAGGACCAGCCTATTGAGTTCCCACGCTTAAGCCAGTTTGACGAGTTTCTCTATCCGTTGGCGCAACAGTCTTAACACCTCACAGACTGCATTACAGCTGACAGGTCTGAGCGTTAAACCGGCCGGCTGTGATGGATAGCTCGATTACTTGGTCGCGCAGCTGTGAGAGTACCTTGCAGAGCCATGGCGAGCGCACTTGTCGGCCGAGTCGTCGAGCAACTTGCAGCATCAATGAGGCCTGAGCCAGGTCACGTGACCTTGCAGTTGCCAGTGGATGTAGACGGGGCGACAGCTCGACGCTTTGCAACCGGGTTC
>JAWWDH010000284.1:0-4720 GCA_033720015.1 Pseudomonas sp. | reverse complement strand
GTTCGATCTCCCAGCGTTCCTGATACAGCTTGGCGATGGCTTTGGTGCTGTAAGCATCCGCTGGCAGCGAGGTGAGTACTGTTTTGATATTGCCCTTTACCTCATAGCTGACTTCGCGCACGTGCCAGTGCGTTGGCCGGTTGGGATTGCGCTTTCTGGCCAGTAGGTCGTGAGATGCCAGGCCCTGGGTACAGATATTCAGGCGCCGGGCTACCTCATGGACCGGTTCGTCGCGGAACAAAGCCATGCCAAGCACCAGCCAGGGCACCTGATCGCTGGACAGGCGCCGCCGTATGGTGGCCTGGGCGGAAAGATCCAGCGCGGATGCCACCCATTCGATCGGGATGTTTTGGGTAAAGGTGCTCAGATTGGAGAAGTTAAACAGTTCGCCTAAGTCGAGCAGTTGCTGCTGGAGAGACATAAAAAATCCGATGCCAGGTTCTGGCATCGGATTTTTAGAGTAGCTCCTCCGGAGCTCAAATGCTTAAGTAAACAGCATTACACACGAAGTGGGCTTTTTACTGGGTGCTGCCGAGTCGCTTAACCCGCGATGCGCTTGTCCAGCGACAGCCTGCCAGCGCCTTCAATCAGGACCGCTACGCTGATCGCCAACAGTGCCAGGGCGAACTCATAGCCGTTGTTGCTCATGAAGAAACCGTTGGCCAGGTGCACAGTGGCAATCGCCACCACCATGGTCACTGCCAGCACCGCAGCCGCCGGACGTGCCAGCAGACCGATGATCAGCGCCAGGCCACCGAAGAACTCAGCACTGCCCGCCATCAGCGCCAATAGGTAACCTGGAGCCAGACCGATGCTTTCCATCCATTGGCCAACGCCTTCCAGGCCGTAGCCACCAAACCAGCCAAATAGCTTCTGCGCACCGTGGGCAGCAAAGGTAATGCCGGCAATGATGCGCAGCACGGTCAGGCCATAGCCTGCTTGAGTAGCAACAACAGATTTGATCAGAGCGTTCATGAGCAGTAGTCCTTGTAGTGGGGAGTTGATGGCGCACATATCAAACAACATTGCCGATAATTAAAGCGGATAAAATCGCTAAAAATAATCGAATTAATTAATACTTCAACACTACTAGCCTTCGCTATGGCTCTAGCAAATAGCGCTCACGTGCATAAGCAAGGTAGTACTTATTGACACTATTTACATAGCTGACGACGCCCATGCCCATCTGCTCCATCGCCACCCGCTCGACCTGAAAGAACCACTGATTGGGATTCAGACCACGTCGGCGTGCTTCCGCTCGCATGCTCTGCACCCGCTGCGGGCCCAGGTTGTAGCCAGCCAGGATAAAGCCCATGCGTTCACGCTCATTAAGCTGCGGGCTGTTGAAATAGTTGCGGCGAATCATCGCCAGGTACTTGGCACTGGCCTGAACATTGTTATCCAACACACCGATGTTACTCACACCGACCGCGCGCGCGGCCGCTGGAGTAATCTGCATCAACCCGGTCGCGCCCCCCACGCCCCGCGCTGCCGGGTTGAGGGTGGACTCCTTGAAGGCCAAAGCAGCCAAGGCCAGCCAGTCGAAATCATGTTGCGCGGCATAGCGCTGCAGCACCGGCCGGACCTTTTCCAGGCGCTGCCGCTCGGTGCGACCCAGCGGGTAATGCACCTTGTATAACCGCCGGTAAACCCGTTGAAACGCCGCATCTTGATCCGCCGGATCACGATAACCCTTGAGAAAACGGTCGATGCTCGCACCGAGCATTGGTGTATCGCGGCGCACATACCAACGCATGTCACCGTCATTGGACAGCTGCAGATGACGATCCAGACGCAGCTTGGGCATCACCTTGGCCCAGCGTTCCGCGATTGGCTGCTCGACGGCGGTGACACTGAAGATGTCCGCCTGGACCATTTCCAGTACGTCCTCAATGGCCAGGCTCGGGTCAACCCACTCGACGATGATCGGTGAACGCTTGCTGGCGATCAGCCGCTGGTTGACGGCCCGTATCGCCTCCCCGGCCACGCTGCCAGCCGGCAAGGCCAGGCTGCGCCCGGAGAGTTGTTCGAGGTTCTGATAACGCCGATTACCCTGACGGGCGACGATGATCAACGGCACATTGCTACGGATGGCGGCGCTGGCGCTGAGTTTGCTGCCGCGAGGGATATTCAACAGTTCGCCGGGGGCGACCAGATCGCCTTCGCCACGCTGCAAGGCGGCCAGCAACTGATCCTTGGCACGGGGGATGACTTTCAATTTAAGGGTGCGGCCATCGCGCGAGCTGCGGTTGAGGTACTGCTCAAAGGCGCGGATGCGTTGGTACTCGACGCCAATGCTCTGACCCTTGACCTCTCCTGAACTGTTGCGGCTCTGATTGACCAGCACACGCAACTCGCCGCTGCTGCGAATGCTCGCCAAGTCACGGGCCGCTTTAGGTTGCTCGACCTGCAGCGGGCCAGCCACGCGCGCCACCGCTGTACAGGACAGCAGCAATAGGCAGCAGGTGAGCAGCACTCGCAACATCAAGGCTCCAGAACAAAGACGGCCGTCAAGGCCATGCGGCAGCTCATCTGAGAAGGGCTGCGCACACGGCAACTGACGGCTCGCGCGGGGCGCGGAGATTCGCACAGCCTGTCGCCAGACGCCAGCCAGCAATCACATACAACTTCACATATAGGCTTTAAGTGACTGTATTTGTTAGCTTTTAATCTATTCAAAAAGCTCTGTTATGCTGCCCATTCAATTTAGCAGGTAGCACCATGCAACTCATCGACATTGGCGTCAATCTGACTCACCCAAGCTTTGCCGGGCAACGCGAAGCGCTGCTTGAACGCGCCTATGCCGCGGGCATCCAGCAAATGCTGCTGACTGGCACCAGCCTCAGCGAAAGCCAGCATGCGCTCGAACTGTGCCGGCAGTTAGATGACAGCGCCGAGCATTTGTTCAGTACCGCCGGCATTCATCCTCACGATGCCAGCAGCTGGAATAACGACAGCTATGCCGAACTCAAGGCGCTGCTGGGCGATTCTCGGGTACGTGCGGTGGGTGAATGCGGGCTGGACTTTAACCGCGACTTCTCGCCACGGCCGCAGCAAGAGAAGGTGCTGGAACAGCAGCTGGCCCTGGCCGTGGAGCTGCAACTGCCCGTCTTCCTGCATGAACGCGATGCCGATGAACGCTTGCTGGCGATCCTGCGTGATTTCCGTGACCACCTGCCGGCGGCCGTGGTGCACTGTTTCACCGGGGAAAAGCGTGCGCTGTTCAACTACCTGGATATGGACCTGCACATCGGCATCACCGGCTGGATCTGCGACGAACGCCGCGGCAGCCATCTACATCCACTGGTCAAGGAAATCCCCCGCGGTCGCCTGATGCTGGAAAGTGACGCGCCCTTCTTGCTGCCGCGCAGCCTGCGGCCGAAACCGAAAAGCGGGCGCAACGAGCCGGCCTACCTCTTCGAGGTGCTGCGTGAAGTGGCCCTGCACCGTGGTGAAACCGAACAGGACTTAGCCACCCACAGTAACGCCAGTGCACAGGAGTTCTTCAAGCTGCCGGCGTTCAGCGTCGCAACAACGTAAGCACGTAATCACGCTGCCAATGCAGGCTTGTTGATAAGGATCAATGGATCCGCCGTGGTGCTGTCCGACAATACTGGCACTTCGCCAAATATTGACTCGCCACACAGAGACACCTGCATGGGCCATTGGATCAGCGACCTTTCCCTGAAATACAAGTTCTGGGCCGTGAATGCCGTGGCCTTCTTCACCACCCTGCTGCTGGTGCTCTATGCGCTGCACCTGGAACAACAGACGCATCAGCACGCCGCCAAGCAGGCCGCGCAACAGCAAGCGCGCCTGCTCAGCCAATGGCCGCAGGATCAGCCCCTGCCGAAAGCCAATCATCTACTGAGCTTTGCTCCTGAGCAGGCCCCGCGCCTGCCGGACAATCAGGGCAATGCCTTGCTCAACGCGCACGGCTGGGTCGAGTTAAACGGTAGCGCGGGGCTGATTGGCGCCGAAGTCATTGTCCGTGCAAACGAGCAGCGCCTGGCCATCACCGCCTCAGCACCGAGCCTCAGCGAGATATTCTTCGACCGAGCGCCGAGCTATGCCGGGGTGGTTGCTCTGCTGATGCTGCTGTTATTGGCCGCCTCACAATTGCTGATTCGCTTCCTCCTCAGCCACCTCAACACCCTCAAAGACGTCATGTTGCAGGTAGAACGCAGTGGCGACCTGAGCGCCCGCGTGCCACTCACATGCCGTGACGAAGTCGGCCAGATGGCCACGGCCTTCAATGCCATGCAGGCCGGCTACCAGCGGGTGGTGGGCATTGTCGCGCAATCGGCGGCGCAGCTTGATCAAGGCGCCGAACAGCTGGCAGGCAATATGCATGATGTGCGCCATGGCATGCTTGATCAACAAAGCGAAACCGAGCAAGCCGCCACGGCCATTAATCAGATGTCCGCCACGGTGCAGCACATTGCCGAACACGCCGCCGCAACCCGCGACCAATCAAAAACCGCCGAACAACTGACCCGTAGCGGCCAACAGGTGGTCAATCGCGTGGCGCTGTCGATTTCCGGGCTGTCCAGCGGCGTGCAGCAGACCGCGCAAATGATCGAACAGCTCGCCGTCGACAGCCAGAAGATCAGTGGCGTGGTCGGGGAAATTCACGGTATCGCCGAGCAAACCAACCTGCTCGCCCTGAACGCTGCGATCGAGGCTGCGCGGGCTGGCGAACAGGGGCGAGGCTTTGCCG
>JAWWDH010000283.1:0-4727 GCA_033720015.1 Pseudomonas sp. | reverse complement strand
GGTTGCTGAAATCCTGGCTGATGGCGCTGATCAATGCCTCCCGCTCATTACTGAGCAGGTCACGTAGGCTGTTGAGCCACTGGATGCGCTGTTCGGCCGACGGCATGGGGTTGGCTTTGTATGCCTGGCGCTGACGGGCAAAGCTGCTCGTCAGCTGATCAAGCTGCTGCTGGCTGCTCTGTAGGCTTTGTTCTAGGTAAGCGCCGTCGGCGACCATGCTGTGCTCCTCGGTATTCCAGCGTGCAGCGCTAACCCGTGATTAATGGAGGCTGCGTAAAGGTATGCTGGATTTTTAGAGTAATTGCTCTAATCTGTCAAATGGCATGTGCGCTCAGTCGGCGCACGCATGTCGGCGAAGCGTGAGCGCCTGCTCTAGCGTGGCGCTGGCTAGCCCTTTGTGCGCCAGAGCGTGTACCTTTGCCGGGCTTTGAATCGAGAACGATCCCCTTATGTCGGCCCCACTGAAAACCCGCGAACGCATCATTCAAGAGAGCCTAGCGCTGTTCAACGCCCAAGGTGAGCGCAACGTCAGCACCAATCACATCGCGGCGCACCTGGGGATTTCACCGGGCAATCTGTATTACCACTTCCGCAATAAGCAGGCGATCATCGCCGAGCTGTTTGCCCTCTACGAAAGCCAGGTGGATGCCTTCCTGCGCCGCCCTGAAGGCCGGGCGCTGACCGTGCAGGACAAGACCTTCTATCTGGAGGCACTGCTGGCAGCCATGTGGCATTACCGCTTCTTGCACCGCGACCTTGAGCACTTGCTGGAACGCGATGCGGAACTGGCTGGGCGTTACCGGTTATTTGCCCAGCGCTGTCTGGTGCAGGCGCAGAGCATTTATCAGGGGTTTGTCGAGGTCGGCATCTTGCTGATGGATGCGGCGCAGATCGAGGCGCTAACCCTCAACAGCTGGATCATCATGACCTCCTGGGTGCGCTTTCTCTGCACCACACGGGGTAACCCCAGCGACCTCAGTGAGGAAATGCTGCGCCGTGGCATCTACCAGGTACTGGCACTGGAAGGCGGCTACACCGGCCCGCAGGCACGTGAGGCGGTGGAGGCGTTGTACGCCAAGCTGCATGTGCCATTGGATCGAGTTGTGTGCTGACTAAGGCTCTAGCAGGGCTTGATCATGCTCGGCTGGTTGTGGCTGAGTTGCCTGCCTTGTATGTGGGTAGTCTAGTGTCGGCGAGGTGGGTGCACTGGATGCCTTAATATCTTAGGCGCATGTTGCGAAGTTATTGATGTGCATCAAATTGATGTAGTTCTATCTGCGGGTTATTGATTTTAAGTTTATATAGGTGGCTGCTGGTTTGGCGTCATTTAAATGACGCTGGTGTTTATAAGTTAGTTTGCTCTATGTGTCAGTGTTGTGAATAATGGCGCGCCTTTAGCGTGTTCTATTATTACAAAATGAATGCGGAGGGCGTGTCTAAGGATTTGTGTTAGGGATAATCACTTCAGCTTATGACCTTCAAAGCTTTTCGCAAATATTTATTGGCATATTTTGTTGGGCTATTAGCTGTTTTTTTTGGGGCCCCCTCTTGGGCTTCTCAATCTTCAGGCGCGCCGCAGAGTGTTGCTTTCTGGTATGCCATCAATCCTCCTTTCAGCGAGCTTGCCCAGTTCGGCTGGAGTGTGCTCGAGCCTGCGCACGTCCAAATAGAAGATATCGAGTTTCTTAAAAGGCAGGGCAATCAGCCATTTGCTTATTTGTCAGTGGGTGAGTTTGATGGTGACGCGGCTTCATTGGATGAAGGCGCGTTAACACCTACAGAAAAAAATGTGCGCAACCAGGCCTGGAACAGCCAGGTAATGCGCTTAACTTCCCCCGTGTGGCGGGCGCATCTGTTAGCGCGTGCGGCTTCACTGCGCAGCCAAGGTTATGCGGGTTTGTTCCTCGATACTCTCGATAGTTTTCAGCTGTTGCCCGAGAGTGAGAGGGAGGTTCAGCGTATTGCCCTCAGGGATTTTCTGGCCGAGCTAAAGCGGCGCGAACCCACGTTGAAGCTGTTCTTCAATAGGGGCTTTGAAGTACTGCCCGAGCTGCCGGGCGTTGCCGCTGCAGTGGCGGTGGAGTCAATTTATGCCGGTTGGGATGCGTCACGGCGCACTTATCGGGCTGTCCCTCAGGCTGATCGTGACTGGCTCGAGGGGCATTTGCAGCCATTGCGCGCCCAAGGCATCCCGCTGGTGGCGATTGATTATCTGCCGCCTGAGCGGCGACAAGAGGCGCGTGAGCTAGCCCGGCAATTGCAGGCAGAAGGGTTTATTCCGTTCGTTACGCTGCCTGACCTCAACTACCTGGGCGTCAGTACTATTGAGGTCCAGCCGCGGCGAATTGCCTTGGTGTTTGATCCTCGCGAAGGGCCGATGTATGAAAATGCGGGGCATATCTCCCTGGCCGGCTTGCTTGAGTATTTGGGCTATCGGATCGATTATCTGCCGGCTGATGCACTACCTACTGAGCCCATGAGTGGCTTGTATGCAGGTGTTGTGACCTGGATGAGCAGCGGTTCGCCGGCAAATGCGCAGGCTTTCAATCAGTGGCTTTTAGCGCGCATTGATGAACAGGTTCCGTTGGCGATTTTTGCCGGGTTGCCGACCGAAAATGCCGGCGTACTCAAGCGTTTAGGGTTGCGTTTTAGGTCTACTCCGTTGAGCGGGAAGACCGAGATCGTAGAACATGATGCTGAGTTGCTGGGCAATTTTGAAGCGCCCTTGGTCATTCGTATTCGCGACCTGCCAGCGCTGACCACACTCGAAGGTGGTCCGCAGCCTGCCTTGGCACTTAAAGGTAAGGATGGACGGGTGTTCACCCCTGTGGTTCTTGGCGATTGGGGTGGTCTGGCGCTCGCTCCGTATGTCTGGGAAGAGGGTGCAGATCAGCGCCGCTGGATACTCGATCCTTTCGCCTTTATTCAGCGTGCATTGCAATTACCCGCAATCCCTCGTCCTGATGTCACCACAGAAAATGGCCGTCGCATTGCGACTGTGCACATCGATGGCGACGGTTTTGTCTCACGCGCCGAAGTTCCCGGTACGCCCTATTCGGGGGTGGCGGTGTTAAAGAATTTCGTTCGGCCCTACCCCTTTCTGACCTCTGTCTCTGTGATTGAGGGTGAAGTCGGTCCGCGAGGAATGTACCCCCATCTAGCGCGTGAGCTCGAGCCGATCGCACGGGAGATTTTTAGTGACGCCAAGGTTGAAGTGGCGACACACACCTTCAGTCATCCATTTTTCTGGCAGCCGGAGCGGTCGGCAAAGCGTGAGGATTTTCAGGCCGAGTATGGTTTTATGATGGCCATCCCCGGCTATAAGAAAATTGATTTCAAGCGCGAAATCGAGGGCTCCCGGGATTACATCAATCAGCGTCTCACCACCGCGAAAAAGCCCGTAAAAATGGTGTTCTGGTCGGGGGATGCCATGCCCGATGCCGCAACCATTAAATTGGCCTATGACAATGGTCTGACCAACGTTAATGGCGGTAATACTGCGCTGACGAATGCTTACCCTTCGCTGACGGGGCTGTACCCGCTGATTCGGCCTACAACTGGCGGCATTCATTATTATGCGCCGGTGATCAACGAGAACGTTTACACCAACCTCTGGACCGGCCCGTATTACGGCTTTCGCGGTGTGATGGAAACCTTTGCCCTCACTGACAAGCCGCGCCGGCTTCGCGGCCTTCATCTTTATTACCACTTCTATTCGGGTACCAAGCAGGCCTCCATCAGGGTTATGCATGATATTTATCGTTCTATGCAGGCAGAGCAGCCTATGTCTCTGTGGATGAGTGATTACATTCCACGCATGCACGGGCTGCATCAGTCGAGTCTGGCCAAGCAAAGTGACGGCAGTTGGCAAATTCGCGCTATGGACGGCCTGCGCACGATACGTCTTGATCCGAAGCTAGGCTGGCCTGATCTGCGCCGCTCTCAGGGGGTTGCCGGTGTACGTGATATGCCGCAAGGGCGCTATGTCCACCTCAGCAGCGATAGTGCGTTGTTGGCACTGCGCGAAGACCGCGATAGGCGCCCGGCGCTAGAGGAAGCCAGCTTGCCATTGCAGGCATGGGAGTATCTTGACGATAAACGAGTGCGCGTTTCTTTTGCTGGCAATTTGCCGCTGAGCTTCAGCGTGCGGGCTACTGGCCGCTGCAGTCTAACGGTGGCGGGTAAGAGATACGCGGGCATGCAACAGCAAGGGCTATGGCAGTTTGATTTACCACTGACGCAGGTGCGCGATGCTCAACTCACCTGCCGTTAAAGCCAGGCGTTTACTTAGTCCTTGGGCGCTCTTGCTGGTTGCATTCTTAATTGGCGGGTTACTGGTCCTGGTCTACAAGGGCGAAGATGTGTTCCTGCCCGACGGTAAGCAGCCCGACGCTGTTTCAATCAACTATTCCGAACTCTTGCTTGAGGCGCACCCTCAGGATCAGGCGTTGCGTTTGACCCTGATCGAACAGCTGATCACCCTAGGGATGGTCTGAAGTAGTCATGTATTTCTGGCTGACTTCAGCCCTTGCCGATTTTTAAGTGACGCTTCGACCAAAATCGAGCAGATCATCCGCTCATTTCTGTTTTTTAGCGGCTGCAAGCATCTCGCAGCGGCTATTCCCCACATTACAGGCGCACCTCTCCTGTATTCGTCAGTAAATGCCGGCGCACCATCCACAGGTTCGACAGCGCAAACAGCGTCACCAGCTGCGCCGTGTTTTTCG
>JAWWDH010000282.1:0-4755 GCA_033720015.1 Pseudomonas sp. | reverse complement strand
GAAATAACCGTGTCGCGCTCGACACGGCTGTAACGGCTGAGGTTCTGCAAGCGCAGGCTGTCGCTGAAATCGTGCTCGAATTTGACCGTGAAGGCATCGGTCTGGATCTCTTCCTTATCAAGGTTTTTCCAGCCGAAATAAGCATCACGATCAACCCCGGCAAGACGCTTGCCATCGAAGGCCGGCACGCCGTAGTCCGGCATGTTGTTATCGTTTTGATGCAAGTAGCTCAGGGTCAGGCGCGTCGAATCACTCAGCCCCAACAACAGCGAAGGCGCAATGCCCCAGCGTTCGCGGTCGATCTGCTCACGGCTCGGCACATCATTTTCATGGGCCATCAGATTGAGACGAAATGCGCTGCCGGTACCGACTTCATCCAGGGTCTGGTTGGTGTCCAGCGTCAGGCGGTGGTAGTTATCCGTGCCTAAGCTCGCGCCAATCTCAGTGAAATCGCGCTGGCGTGGCTGCTTGCTGACCTGGTTGATGCTACCGCCAGTCGTGCCCGAGCCGCCAAAAACCGAGTTGGGGCCTTTGATGACCTCGACCGCTTCGATATTGAAGGTGTCGGTACGGTTGTTCTGCGAGCTGTCGCGCAGGCCGTCGATCTGCATATTGGCATTGGCACTGAAGCCACGGATGTTGATGCTGTCACCCGAACCACCACCGCCCTCACCGGCGTTGAAGGTGATGCCGGAAACGTTAGCCAGCACCTGCTTCATGCTCAGCGCCTGCTGCTCTCTGAGCAGCGCCTGCGGCACCACGGTGATGGTCTGCGGGGTATCAAGCAAAGGGACGGCGTACTTAGCCGAGGACGAGGTGTCGGTTTTGTACTCTTCAGCTTGCTGACCCTTGACCGTTACGCTGCCCAGCTCAACCGGCGTCTTGGCTTGCTGCGGCGCTTGCTCAGCAGCCATACCAGCACCCGTCCAAGAGGCGACGGCCAGACCGATAGCCGAAGCCAGAAGACGACGCTGCGGCAAGTTGCCAGCTTGTTTATGCATACCCATGAGAACCACCCCAGATCAAAACGAGGCGTGATTCTATTTGATAATCATTATCAATCAATAGGTATTTACACTTTTATTCGCAATTAGTTCCATTTAATACGCACTGACCAGCACACTCTCAGCACTAATACTGGCCAGATCGCGGCAGCCGGTCAGCGCCATGGCCACCTCCAGTTCGGCACGCAGCAGTTGCACCACATGCGCCACCCCACTGGCGCCTGCCGTGGCCAGACCATACACATAAGGCCTGCCTACCAGCACAGCGTCGGCACCCAGGGCCAGCGCCTTGAACACATCGGTGCCACGGCGTATACCGCCATCCAGCAACAGCGGTACGCGCCCCTGCACTGCGGCGGCAATCTCCGCCAACACCTCGATGGTTGCAGGCTGACCGTCCAGGGTGCGACCGCCATGGTTAGAGACGATGATGCCGTCGACCCCCTCGGCCAGCGCACGCTGCGCATCTTCAGCGCACATCACGCCTTTGAGCAGAATCGGCAGACGCGTCAGCGAGCGCAGCCACTGCACATCCGCCCAACCGGGTGCGGCCGCCAATAGCGCGCCACCGAGCAACAAGCCGCCGCAGGGCATGGCACTCTCACGCAGTGGCTGCATCCCGCGCAGGTTGACCGCCTCGATACCCTCCGGCAAACAGAAGCCCGCCCGCTGCTCACGATTGCGCATCCCGTTTACCGGCGCATCCACGGTTAACACCAGCGCCTGATAACCGGCAGCTTCGGCGCGCTTGACCAGCGCCTGGGTAAAGGCCCGATCCGGCTGGATATACAACTGAAACCACAGCGGGCTGTGCGCCTGTTCAGCGACCGCCTCCAGGCTCACGCTGGCCTGGGTACTGAGCACCATGCCAGCCTTCACGGCCGCAGCCGCCAACACCGTGGCCAGTTCACCATCGGCATGGGCGAGTTGCTGGTAGGCCACCGGCGCGAGGAAAATCGGGTGGGCGAATGTTTGACCCAACAACTGCAAATGAGTGTTGCCGCCGCTCAGATCAGCCAGCACGCGGGTGCGCAAACGAATGCGCTGAAACGCGGCTTGGTTGTCGGCCAGGGTCAGCTCATCGGCCGCCCCGCCGGACATATAAGCCCAGGCCTGGGCACTCATGCGCTCACGCGCCAGGGGCTCGTAGTCCGCCACAGCTGCAATGCTCGGCGGGATCTGCGTCAGTTTTGCCAGCGGCCCATCGCTCATGTGTTTGCCCAGTGGCGCAGCAGGTTGTGATAAACGCCAGTCAACCGCGCCAGCTCGGCGCTGTCCGGCACCTGCTGAGTCAACGCCTGGATTGCCTTATCCAGCTCCAGCAACATGCTGCGCTGGTTGTCTTCACGCACCAGGCTCTGAATCCAGAAAAACGCGGCATAGCGCACGCCGCGCGTCACCGGCTCAACCCGATGCAAACTGCTGCCGGGATACAGCACCAGATGCCCCGCCGGTAACTTCACCCGGTGACTGCCGTAGCTGTCTTCAACCACCAACTCGCCGCCGTCGTACTCACCAGGGTCACTGAAAAATAACGTGGCCGACAGGTCGCTGCGCACTCGCTGTGGTGTACCCGGCACGCTGAAAATCGAGTTATCAATATGGTTGCCATAGCTGCCACCACCGCTGTAGCGGTTGAAACGCGGCGGCAATACCTTGAGCGGCAGAGCGGCGGAGACAAACTGCGGATGACTGCCCAAGCGCTGCACAATGAAGTCACCGACCTGCACTGCCAGTGGATCATCCTGAGCCAGCTGCTGATTAGCCTTAGCCTTGGCGGCCTGATGACCTGCCGTACCCCGCCCATCCTGCCAGCTGGCCTGTTCGAAGGCCTGACGGCATTCCGCCACCTGATCAGGCGTTAGTACATCGGCAATGCTCAGCATCATATTTACGCCCTCCTCTCCGGCCGCCTCAAGCGGCCCAGCCAACCAAATGCAAATGATTCTAAATAGCTGAAGCGCACTATGACAGTGCCGCACGCCAGGAAATTTAATTTAGCCCCCGCAAACACTGATGCTGGCGCGAGGTTTGATCAGTGCTGCCTTGCAGAGAGGCGTGGCACCTGAGCGGAGCGGCAGCAGCTTTTTACGCGATTGAGAGTTCTTCACCTGAGGCTAAACCTGCTTACCACCGCTGCCGGGAGCGCATAGCAGAAGACGCGAATGGCGAAGATGGCGTGAACACGAGCCCATTTCAGCGGCATGCTAACAAGCAAAGATTTACAATCAATTTACATTAACCAATAGAAATGCTTATCATTAAGAACATTTTATTGTTTGGAGCTGCTCGGTGACCGCCTCACGCTTAAACCCACTCTACCTAGCCCTGCTGGGCGCCTTCGCCGCGCCAGCAGCACACGCCGACTCGAACAGCGCGCTGGAGATTCCAGCAGCCACCGTTACCGGACAACAACAGCAAAGCAGCTACCAGCCCAGTAGCAGCACCAGCGCATTGAAGATCGACGCACCGCTGCGCGACATTCCGCAGACGGTTAACGTCATTCCGCAGAGCGTGATCAAGGATCAAGGCGCGCAGTCGATGGAAGACGTGCTGAAGAACGTGCCTGGCGTGGGTTTGTCCAACGGCGACGGCCAGCGCGACCAGGTCACCATTCGCGGCTTCAGCGCCATCGGCGACCAGTACATCGACGGCATCCGTGACGACGCGCTGTACTACCGCGACCTGTCGAATATCGAGCGCGTGGAAGTGATCAAAGGCCCAGCCGCCGTGCTCTACGGCCGAGGCTCTTCGGGCGGCCTGATCAACAGCGTGAGCAAGCGCCCAACCTTCGCCCCGGTGCAGGAAGTCGGCGTTTCGGTCGACAGCGAAGGCAAGAAGCGCACCCAGTTCGATGCCGGCTGGGCCGACCAGGAACACGGCGACAAAGCCCTACGCGTGACCGGTGCAGTGGAAGACAGTGACGGTTTTCGCGACGACGCCTTCCTTGAGCGCAAGGCCCTGGCCGCTTCGAGTTACTTCAAGCTGTCCGATGACCTGGAACTTAACCTCGGCGCCAGCTACCTGTACGACAAGCGCCTGATCGACTTCGGCATTCCGGCGCTAAACGGTCGCCCGGTGGATGTCGACCGTGAGACCCGCTTCGGCTCCGCCGACCCGGACCAAGACTACACCCGCAGCGAGGTGTTCTCCTTCACCGCCGGCCTCGAGTACCAGATCAACGACGACTTCAGCCTATCCAACACCAGCCGTTACTACCACTACGACCTGGACCGCAATAACACCCTGGCCCACACCGACGCCAAGCGCTTCGTCACTGCGGCCAACGGCGAGCTGCTAGTCAAACTGCGCCGCGGCAATGTACAGCGCAAGGAAGATGGCTGGTTCAATCAAACCGAACTGAAGCAGCAGGCGCAGATTGCCGGTATGCAGCACAGCCTGCTCTATGGGGTAGAACTGGGTCGGCAGAACAAACACCAAACAGTTTTCAGCCAGAGCGACGTGGCACGGGTGCCGGTGTTCCGCGATGGCTTGGTCGACGTGCCGTTCCAGGCCGCGCAAATGACCTCCAAAGGGCTTAACACCCAGGACACCGCCGGCTTCTACGTGCAGGATCTGGTCGAGCTGGCGCCGCAGTGGAAGGCCCTACTTGGCGTGCGTTACGACGTGTTCGACCAGGCCTTCGCTGACGACCTGAGCGGCCAAGACATCTCGCGCACCGACCGCACCTGGAGCCCGCGGGTCGGCCTGGTCTTCCAGCCGGACCAGGTGCAGTCCTACTACGTCTCGG
>JAWWDH010000281.1:0-4766 GCA_033720015.1 Pseudomonas sp. | reverse complement strand
GCCAGCCGCGTCGGTCTGGCCGACCGGGGTGCTGGCATCAATCTGGATTTCGAAGTGCAGGCCGTTGTGCTTGAGCAGTACAGCGATCGGAGCATCGGCTGCGCCCTGGAAACCGATCAGTTGCGCGTCATCACGCAGGCCGCTGTTGCTACCGCCTTTGAGGGCGACGACCAGCTTGCCATCAACGATCTTGTAGCCGGTGGCGTCGACATGCGAGCCCGCTGCCAACGGCGCGGCATCGTCGAGGAAGGCACGGGCGAAGGCGATAACCTTGTCACCCCGAACCTTGTTGTAGGCACGACCTTTTTCCGCGCCGCCTTCTTCGCTGATCACATCGGTGCCGTACAGGGCATCGTACAGCGAGCCCCAGCGGGCGTTGGAGGCGTTGAGGGCGAAGCGCGCGTTCATCACCGGCACAACCAGCTGCGGGCCAGCCAGACGGGCGATTTCTTCGTCCACATTCTGAGTGGTGGCCTGGAAGTCAGCCGGCTCTGGCAGCAGGTAGCCGATTTCCTGAAGGAAGGCTTTGTAAGCGGCCGCGTCGTGGGCCTGACCGGCGCGGGCTTGGTGCCAGCCGTCAATTTGCGCCTGAATCTGGTCGCGCTTGGCGAGCAGTGCGCGGTTTTTCGGTGCCAGGTCATTGATGACCGCTTCGGCACCTGCCCAGAACGTCTCGGCAGCAATGCCGGTACCGGGGATGGCTTCGTTGTTCACGAAGTCGAACAGCACTTTGGCAACCTGCAGGCTGCCTACTTGAACGCGTTCAGTCATCACTTGCCTCACTCTGCTCAGCTCTACTTAATAGCCGCGTCGGACATGGGTAAAAAATCATGTAGTCCGAGGCGCGGCATACTACATCAAGATCCGGGGAAAATCAGTCGACGCGCGTCGCTCTGCGACTAAGGGGGATGTTGCAGTCACTTTGCATGATATTTTGTGTTATTAATCGCGCAATATTGTTTCATATAAATCAAAAAACAGTACACAGTTAATTGTGCGTGCCGCTCTCGGTCGGCCCGTGTGCAGCTGCCTATACTGCATGGCACCTTTCATGGAATGTGACCCTTATGCAGATACAGGCCGCCACAGCCGCCGACTTGGATGAATTGACCGAGTTATTTGGCGCTTACCTTGGTTTTTATGAAGTGACCAAGCCTCAGGCGCAGGTGCGCGATTTTCTTGCCGCTCGGCTGAGCAGCGCCGACTCGACGATTCTGTTGGCCCGCGATGATCAGCGGCGGGCGCTGGGCTTTGTTCAGCTGTATGCCTTCTTCGCCTCGTTAGCGCTGCAGCCAGCCTGGTTGCTTAGCGATCTCTATGTCAGTCAGCAGACGCGTCGCCAGGGTGTGGGTGAGGCGTTGATGAATGCCGCCCGCGCCCATGCCGAAGCCACTGGCGCTTGCGGTTTGCAGTTGGAGACGGCAAAGCGCAATCTGCCAGGACAAGCCCTCTACGAGCGCCTGGGTTATGTGCGTGACGAGGTGTTTTATACCTATTGGCTAGAGTTGCATTGAGCCGATGTTGAACAAGGAGCAAAGCATGGATCATCTGGTACTTACGGTTATTGCCCCGGATCAGCCGGGCTTGGTTGAACGCGTCGCTCAGTGCATCAGCGAGCATGGCGGAAACTGGCTGGAAAGCCGCATGTCACGCATGGCCGGGCAGTTCGCCGGGATACTCCGGGTCGATGTGCCGCTGGCGGCCCACGCGGGGTTGGTCGCGGCGCTGGAAGCGCTGCAGGCACAGGGCATCCGCGTGCAGGTCGCCGCCGGTGGCGACACGCCAGCGACTGTCTGGCGGGCGATTCGCCTGGAGTTGGTGGGCAATGACCGGCCGGGCATCGTGCGCGATATCACCCGTTTGCTCAGTAGCCAGGGCGTCAATCTGGAGAGCCTGAGCACCGAAGTGGTGCCGGCGCCGATGAGTGGCGAGTTGCTGTTTCAAGCCCAGGCCTTGCTGGGCGTGCCGCAGAGCCTGAGCCTGGAGCACCTGCAGGGCCTGCTGGAAAGCCTGGCCGATGACCTGATGGTGGAGTTGAAGCTGCAGGCTGAGGAGTAAGCAGGAGGGTTATCCACGGCCCGTGTGGATAACTCTGTGGGTAGCATGAGGAGCCCCGGAGCAGCGCTTAGTGCTCCGGGGCTTTTTAGTAAGTGCTTAAAAAATGCTCAGGAAGCATTTTTAACGTCGCGTAGCGACGGCCCTGCCCAGGGTGGCTGTTATGAATGGCAGGCCATAAAAAATAAGCACTTAACTTGTGGGTTGTGCACAAAGGCCGGGGATGCTTCTGTGGATAAGCCGGGGGCAACTGGCTGCAGCCCATGAGCCGTCTGTGCTGCAGTGTGCTGGTTGTTTATTGAACAGGCCGACGTTTGCGCAGGGTTAGCCAGGCATCGACGCTGTAGATTGCCAGGCCCGCCCAGATGCAGATAAAGGCCAGCAGTTTGCTCGGGTCGAAATGTTCACCAAACAGGAAGATCGCCTGCAACATCACCAGGGTCGGAGCCAGGTATTGGAGAAAACCAAGGGTGGTGTAGGGCAGGTGCCGGGCCGCAGCGTTAAAACAGACAAGTGGCACCAGCGTGATCGGGCCGGCGACAATTAGCCAGAGGGCTTCCGGGGTGCTCCAGAACTCGGCTTGAGTGCTCATGGCGACTGGGTTGAGCAGCAGCCAGCCAATGTCCAGAGGTATCAGTAGCCAGGTTTCCACCACCAGTCCGGGGAGGGCGGCCACGGGTGCCTGTTTGCGAATCAGCCCGTAGAAACTGAAAGACAGTGCCAACACCAGCGATACCCAGGGAATGCTGCCCACCTGCCACAGTTGCTGCAGCACACCCAGCGCCGCCAGCGCCACGGCCAGCCACTGCAGGCGCCGCAGACGCTCGCCGAGAATCAACATGCCCAGTAGCACGTTGACCAGCGGGTTGATGTAGTAGCCCAGGCTGGCCTCGAGCATGCGCCCGTCATTCACCGCCCACACATACACCAGCCAGTTGGTGGCGATCAGCAGGCCGCTCAAGGTCAGCACAGCGAAGCGTTTAGGATTATTGAGCAGTTCGCGCAGCCAGCCAGGGTGTTTCCACACCAGCAGCAGCAAGGCGCCGAATACTGCGGACCAGAGCGCCCGGTGCACGATAATTTCCAATGCCGGGACGCTTTGTATGGCTTTGAAATAGAGCGGGAACAGGCCCCAGATGATGTAGGCGGTCAGGCCGAGAATGTACCCGCGACGCAGGTTGGCGGTGGCCATGCAGGGTCCTTGCTTAGGTTGCTAACTAAAGAGTCAGGATTCTAGTCGCCACGCGGTGACTTGTCTGGTTGTTCAGCTTCGCGGCCAATGCCCTGCACCTAATTAGTGTAAATCTGGCTTTACGGGGCGGCGGCAACTGTTATGGCGCAGCACCCGCTTCACTGAGCGGGAACCGTAGGATGGGTTGAGCGCAGCGATACCCATCATTTGCGCTTTGGCTCCAGCCGACCTAGGCATTGCATCGGGCGGGCACGTCGCGATTCAAAACAGCTTGAGCGGCTCTTCATCGAGTGCGGCGAGTTGCTCGCGCAGAATCAGGATCTGATCGCCCCAGTAACGTTCGCTGCCGAACCAGGGGAAGCTCATGGGGAAGGCCGGGTCGTCCCAGCGCCGCGCCAACCAGGCGCTGTAATGCATCAGGCGCAGGGCGCGCAGGCCTTCAATCAGCGGCAGTTCGCGCGGGTTGAAGTCATGGAACTCCTGGTAGCCATCCATCAGCTCCGAGAGCTGGCCGAGACGCTCATGGCGTTCGCCGGCCAGCATCATCCACAGGTCTTGTACGGCCGGCCCCATGCGGCAGTCGTCGAGATCGACCATATGGAAGGTGTCGTCGCGGCACAGCAGGTTGCCCGGGTGGCAGTCGCCGTGCAGGCGAATCGCCTGTACCGGATGGTTGGCAAACAGGGCGTCCAAACGCTTGAGCACGTCGCGGGCCACCGACTCGTAGGCGGGCAGCAGGCTGCGCGGAATAAAATTGCCCTCCAGCAAGGTCGCCAGCGATGCGTGGCCGAAGTTGCTCACCTGCAGGGCTTCGCGGTGGGCGAACGGCGTTAACGAACCGACCGCGTGCAGGCGGCCGAGCAGCTGGCCGAGGCGGTACAGTTGGTCGAGGTTGCCGGGCTCCGGCGCGCGGCCGCCCCGGCGCGGGAACAGGGCAAAGCGAAAGCCGGCATGCTCAAACAGTGTCTCGCCGTTGAGAATCAGCGGCGCGACGACCGGCACATCGCACTCAGCCAGTTCGAAGGTGAAGCTGTGCTCTTCGCGGATCGCCGCATCGGTCCAGCGGTCCGGGCGGTAGAACTTGGCGATCAGTGGTGTTTCGTCTTCGATGCCCACTTGATAGACGCGGTTTTCGTAGCTGTTCAGCGCCAGCACGCGGGCGTCGCTGAGGTAGCCGATGCTCTCCACGGCATCCAGCACCAGGTCGGGTGTGAGTGCGGCAAATGGATGGGACATGGTTGGCTCCGGCAAGTGGGCCGCGAAGTGTAACGCGTCTGCATCAGCGGGCGGTGTTTGCGCGCTCGCAGGATGCGGTTGAGCGCAGCGATAGCCATCGATGATCTTGGCGCCGGCTTCGCTGTGATGGGTATCGCGATGCTCAACGCCATCTTACGAATCTGTTGCTGCTGTTGCCTCTCAGTCACCGGGCTTGGGCGTGCGCGCCAGGCAATACACATCGACTCGCGCCGCCCCGGCCTGCTTTAACAGGCGCGCCAGGCTCTCGGCGGTGGCGCCGGTG
>JAWWDH010000280.1:0-4771 GCA_033720015.1 Pseudomonas sp. | reverse complement strand
GACGGGCCGAAGCTGGCGGGCAACTGCAACCAGAACGGTGCAACGCGCGCACCCAGAGGCGCCAATAAGCGGCGAAAGTCCTCGGCGGCACTCAGTTGCTCACGCAGATCACCGCCATGGCTGATCTCGCGCGGCAGCTTGGCGCAAAAGCGCAGGTGCGCCGGCATTCGCTCAGCCCAGCGCGCCACCGTTTCTACGGAAGGCGCTGCATAGAAGGTGGTGTTGCCCTCAACGGCGTTGAAGGACTGACCATACAACGGCAGAAAGTCGCTACTGCGGCTGCCCTGCGGGTACAACGCACCGCGCCAGGCGGGCTCGCTCCATGACGGGCAACCAAGGTAATAAGGCAACATCAATTTGAAGACCGTTGAAAAATGTAGCGAGCGAAGGCAAGGCAAGGCAAGGCAAGGCAAGGCGAGGATGCGCAGTGTACGAGTTGTACATGAGCACTCCGAAGCTGATATCAACGCGGCATAGCCGAGCGCAGTAGTTTCGCAATGGTTTTCTAGGCGTAGAGATCGAGACCCAGCACTTGCTGAGCATCTGTCTCGCTGGCGAAGCTGGCGGTTGAGCTATAGCTAGCCAAGGCTTGAGCAGCGCGGTTGTTCAGCGGCGGCTGATACAGCTGATCTTGCAGGCGGCTAGGCAGGCTGTCGCTGCTGGCATTGCCCGCTTCGACCTTACGTGCCTGAGCGACGGATTCAAGCCCCTGGGTGCTGGCCGGTGATGCTGGCTGCTCACGACGCGCCTCTATCTCGCGCTGCGCTTCGCGAAATGGCGTAACCGCAGAACCCGGACGGGCACTGCGGTCTGGCGAATAAGAGGAGGTAAAACCGTCGATACGCATCAATTACTGCTCGGTTTGCTTAGCCAACAATGGGGACAAGTCACAGCCAATTTAGCCCCCGCCGGGGCCGCTTGGCAATCAAACACCGTGAAACGTCGCAGATACGCGACGGCAGGCGCAGTAGAGCCGCAACGTGTGACCGCTCAGAGCGGCGCTTTGGGCGTGGCTACTTTATCGCGCAGGTAAACCGGCTGCGCCAGGTCGGCGGCAACCGCTTCGCCACGCGCCCAGGCAAATCGTGCCAGGCTGAGTAAATCTTCAGCATGCGGCAACATCGCAACGTCTTGCCCAGTGACTGCCACCGGGATGCGTGCGGCAAACGTACCCCAGCCGGTGCCGGCGGCGAACCAGTCACCTGCAGCATCCTCGGGCAGACTGGCACGCTCTGGCGGCAATACGGCCTCAACGCCGACCAAGCGCATCTCGCCCTGCTCGGCGCGATAACAGCCCCAGTAGACTTCATCCATACGCGCATCAATCGCCGCAGCAACCTGCTGTGCGCCATGCTCACGAAGGCTGCGCTGGGCCAGCACGGCCAGGTTAGACACCGGCAATACCGGACGCTCCAAAGCAAATGCCAGGCCCTGCACCACACCGATGGCAATCCGTACGCCGGTAAATGCACCCGGGCCGCGCCCGAAGGCAATCGCGTCGAGCGCCGACAACGGCACTTCAGCGTCCGCCAGCAGCTGCTTGATCATCGGCAGCAGGCGCTGGGCATGCATGCGCGGAATCACTTCATAGTGACTGAGCACCTTACCGTTATGCAGCAAGGCAACGGAGCAGGCTTCAGTGGCAGTATCCAGGGCCAGGAGAGTGGTCATTACATTCGGACAGGTGACGAAATGGACCGGCATTAGAACGGCTTGAGGCAATTTTTTCCAGCGCAATCACTGCAACCCGCGCCTGTCACACGGTTGCACTCGCCCCGACAGTCGCGGGCGCCGGGCCAGAACAGCCCGGCGCTCATCAGCCAACAGCGACTTACCAGGGTTCGATGACAGTCTCGGCTTTCCAGGCTTTTAAGGGCGCTTTAGACCAAGTGCCATAACCCGCGTTGGGGAAGACAATCCACTCGGCACCCCACTTATCCGCTTCAGCGGCCACGGTTGCCCGCTGTTCGGCCAGCGGCGTCTTGCGAAAACGCCCATCAAAGTCATGCAGCGTATCGCCCAGCAGCAAGACGATCTGATGATCGGCGCTAACAATGGCGCGTCGCTCGACCTTGGGTGGCCCTAGCAACAGAACGCTTTCGGCCGACACCTGGGGCAACCCGAGTTTGCTCAGGGTAGCCACGGTGTATGACTTCTGCTCGTCGGCACGGTCCGACACATAGCGAATGGTCACGCCCAAACTGTCGGCATGCTCCAGAAACTTCTTGGCCCCGGGGATAAGCGTAGGGGTTCCGGTACGTTCCCAAGGCAGCCAAGTGTCCCAGGCGTCATAGGTATGGCAGTTGGCCAAATCCCGCGCCAGCAAGGCGCTGTTATCGATGACGGTCTCATCCAAGTCGGTAACGATGGCCAGCTTCGCTGGGTCTTTCGCGGCGGCCACTGCCGCATCCAGTTTCAGCGTGGCAATGTTGTAAGCCTGCAGCTGCAGGGCCTGAACTTCTGCCGACTGCTGCTGGAAACGCAACCCCATGGTGAACTCAGCAACAGCGCAGTCTGCCTGTGCTTGCCCCAGAGTGTCGGCAAAGGCCGTGGGAATGGTCAGCAGCGATACGGCAAGGCTTAGCCATGTAAGACCGTTTGTGGGTTTATCGATCATTGAGTCTCCTCTCTCCATTCGTGGTATGGGTGACGCATGGGCGAATCGACACGCCATGACAACACTTCAAGCCCGAATAGCCTACAACGATCACCCCCCGGCAGTAAAAAACTGGCGCACAGCCTCGTGCATGAATACGATCAGAATGCATGCGCGGCCACACAAACGATAAAGGCCCACAAGGGGCCTTTATCGTTAATGCGTGCATGAGTGATTAGCTCAACGCAGCCAGTACCTTCGCGGTGATCTCGTCAACCGAACCGACGCCCGCAATGGCGCTGTATTTCGGTGTGCCGTCAACGGCAGCCAGCTTCTGGTAGAAATCCACCAGCGGCTTGGTTTGCGAATGGTAGATCGACAGGCGATGACGCACGGTTTCTTCTTTGTCGTCTTCGCGCTGGATCAGCTCGTCACCAGTTTCGTCATCAATACCGGCGACTTTCGGCGGATTGTGTTCGGTGTGGTAAACGCGACCCGACGCCGGGTGTACACGGCGACCGGCTATACGGCCGACGATTTCTTCATCATCAACGGCGATTTCCAGCACATTGTCGATGATCACGCCGGCTTCCTTGAGGGCTTCAGCCTGCGGAATGGTGCGCGGGAAACCATCGAAGAGGAAACCATTGGCACAATCGGCCTGGGTGATGCGTTCCTTGACCAGGTTGATGATCAGGTCATCGGAGACCAGGCCGCCACTGTCCATGACGCTCTTGGCGGCCAGGCCCAGCTCAGTGCCGGCCTTGACCGCAGCACGCAGCATGTCACCGGTGGAAATTTGCGGAATACCAAATTTCTTGGTGATGAAACCAGCTTGGGTACCTTTACCGGCACCGGGCGCCCCCAGCAAAATCACGCGCATCGATGTGCTCCTCAAATCTTAAGTGGAAATCGGTCGGATTCGCCTCGTGGGGCCAATCTCAGAATGGTTCAGGCAGCGCTGGCAACAAGGGCCACTGTGCCGAAAGGTCGATCAAGATACACAGCGCACCCATAGCGCACAAGCCACCGAAAGTCGGATACGCCTACGACCGCCCCAGACCGATAGCGCTGCCGGCGACGCACTACACGCCCGCCGCCGATGCCATGAATAAGCCCTTGGAATGCGCTAACCAGTGTTGCGCAAACCTGCTGCGATGCCCGCCACACTGACCAACAACGCCTGTTCCAGAGGGCTATCGGCCTGATTATCGCGCTGCCGCGCGCGTGCCAAAAGCTCAGCCTGGAGCAGGTGCAGCGGGTCCAGGTAAGTGTTGCGCACGCTGATCGACTCGAGGGTTTCTGGGCTGTGTGCCAAGAGCTGCGATTGCCCTGTCAACCCCAATACGGAGGACACCGCCTGCGACAATAGGCCGCGCAAATGCGCCCCCAGCGGCTGCAGCGACGGCTCAACCAGACGATCGTCATACAGGCTGGCGATCGATTCGTCAGCCTTGGTCAGCACCATCTCCAGCATATCGATGCGCGTGCGGAAGAACGGCCAATGCGCGCGCATCTGCCCGAGCAATTCACCTTCGCCGCGCTGCATGGCGTTACCCAGCGCCGCCTCCCAGCCCAGCCAGGCGGGCAACATCAAGCGAGTTTGGGTCCAGGCGAAAATCCACGGGATCGCGCGCAAACTTTCCACGCCACCCTCGCGCCGCTTAGCTGGGCGACTGCCTAGGGGTAAGCGGCCCAACTCCTGCTCCGGCGTGGCCTGGCGGAAATAATCGACAAACTGCGGATGCTCGCGCACCACCGCACGATAGGCGCTGACGCCGTCGCTGGCGAGTTTGTCCATCAGCTCGCGCCAGGCTGGCTCAGGGCTGGGGGGCGGCAATAAAGTGGCTTCCAACACGGCCGCCAGGTACAGATTGAGGTTCTGCTCGGCGATATCCGGCATGCCGAATTTGAAACGAATCATTTCGCCTTGCTCGGTGGTGCGGAACCGCCCCGCCACCGAACCGGGCGGCTGCGACAAAATCGCCGCATGCGCCGGGCCACCACCGCGCCCTACGGTGCCGCCGCGGCCGTGAAACAGCAGCAGCTCTACATCCTGCTCGCGGCAAACCTGCACCAGGGTTTCCTGGGCGCGGTACTGCGCCCAGGCAGCAGCCGTAGTACCAGCGTCCTTGGCCGAATCGGAATAACCAATCATCACTTCTTGCGGCCCCT
>JAWWDH010000279.1:0-4789 GCA_033720015.1 Pseudomonas sp. | reverse complement strand
CTCTTATCTATCAGCTTGGTCGACACACGCTATCGCTGGCTACACGCATCACAATCCGCGACAAACGGCCGGGCAAATCTTTACAATCGACCGGCAGAATCCCTAGGATTCCGCCGCCTTAATCCCTACAGATGACAAGGACGCCATTGCATGACCAGCACCTTCCTCAATGATCAATGGCGCACTCGCCCATTACTCGCCTGCCATATTGTCGCCCTCTTGCTGCTTGCCAGCTGGTTATGGATGCCCAGCCGCGCGCTGTGGGATGAGTTCGACCTGCAATTTTTCACCCTGCTTAATCAGCCGGTGCATGACGCCGGGCTGTGGGCGAAAACCTGGGCGATTGGCAGCATGCGCCCGGTCGACATGGGCGTAGGCGTGCTGATGCTGGCAGTGATGCTCAAGGCCAACCTGGTGTTCAGCGGCGCACAGGTGCGCAAGGCGCTGTATGCCTTCCTGGCGACGTTATTCGTCATGCTGCTGTTTCGCGTCGGCTTCGCCGAGCTGGTCAAACTGATGGGCTGGCAGCGCCCGAGCGCATCCTTGGTGGTGGAAGGTGCGGCACGGCTGACCGAACTGTTCCCTGACTGGGAAAGGCGTTGGGACATGAAGGACAGCGCCACCCGCAGCTTCCCCGGCGATCACGCTTCGGTGCTGCTGGTCTGGGCGCTGTTTATGAGCTTTTTCGCGCGTAACTGGCGCTTGCTGTTGATCTGGGTAATGGCCCTGGTGTTTATGCTGCCGCGCCTGGTGGCAGGCGCGCATTGGGGCTCGGACGCCCTGGTTGGCGGCGTATTCCTGGCGCTGCTGGGTCTGGCATGGGCCTGCTTCACCCCCTTTGCCTACAAGGCCAGTGAGTGGCTGGAGGCGGCCACTCAGCCGCTGACGCGCTTGCTTGGCAAACTGCCGCTGCTCGGCCGTTTAAGCGTCATCAGCGGTCGCTAGCCTGACCTGACGGCGGTTTGCTGCGTGCCAACCGCCGCCGCTTATTCCTGATTACCGTGAAACTGATGCAACTGCCGACGCTGCTTCTTGCTCGGCCGGCCATCCGTCTGCATACCCAGCGCGCCGGCCTTGCGCTGCGCCGCCGCCTGTTCGCGACGCTCGACACTGTCAGGCGTTTCGGCATACAAGGCTTGCGCTTCAGGCGCACCACGGCGCACCACGGACAACGCCTGCACGACCACGCTGCGCTCATCGAAACCACTGCGAATCACGTAAATATCGCCGATTTTCGGCTCTTTACCCGGTTTGCAACGCTCGCCACGGTGATGCACCTTGCCGCCTTCGATAGCCGCCTTGGCCAAGGCGCGCGTCTTGAAGAAACGCGCGGCCCACAGCCATTTATCCAGGCGCACCTTATCGTCATCTTTATCGCTCATCGCATCCTCGTAGCTCACGCTGCACAGGCGGACATTTTGCCTGATGCAGTTGTCATAAGGGCCAACTAGAATGCGCGCAATTATGACGGATGGGCCCTTTGAAGACTTTTGACCAACTTGGCGTGATCGGCCTGCGCGAATGGATCAACCTACCGCAATTGGGCATGGTCGGCCTGCGCGCGAAGATCGATACCGGTGCCAGCACCTCTTGCCTGCACGCCAGCGATATCCAGCCGTTTGACCGTGATGGCCAATCTTGGGTGCGTTTTACCGCACACATCGGCACCCTGGTCCAACGCCGCCACCGCTGCGAGGCGCAACTGGTCTCAGTGAAAACCATCAAAAGCTCCAACGGCCACAGCCAGTCACGCTATGTCATCCGCACTAACCTGACCCTGGGCGAGCGCGAATGGCCGGTGGAGTTTACCCTGACGTGCCGCAAAACCATGCGCTACCGCGTGCTGCTAGGCTCCAAAGCGTTGATAGCCGGGCAGTTGCTGGTCAACCCGGCGCTGACCTACGTACAAAACAAACCCATTCTTGCTGACTCATCTGGTGCTCAATGAAGATCGCTGTGCTGTCGCGCAACCCGCGCCTGTATTCCACCCGCCGCCTGGTCGAAGCCGGACAAGCACGGGGGCATGAGATGGTGGTGATCGACACCCTGCGCGCCTATATGAACATCGCCAGCCACAAGCCGCAGATCCATTACCGCGGCAAGCCGCTGGAAGACTTCGACGCGGTGATTCCGCGTATCGGCGCGTCGGTGACTTTCTACGGCTGTGCGGTGCTGCGTCAGTTCGAGATGATGGGCGTATTTCCACTCAACGAATCGGTGGCGATCGCCCGCTCGCGGGACAAATTGCGCTCGCTGCAACTGCTGTCACGGCGTGGTATCGGCCTGCCGGTGACCGGCTTCGCCCACTCCCCGGATGACATCGCCGACCTGATCGACATGGTCAACGGCGCCCCGCTGGTGATCAAGGTGCTGGAAGGCACCCAGGGTATCGGCGTGGTGCTGTGTGAAACGGCGACCGCGGCCGAGTCGGTAATCGAGGCCTTTATGGGCCTCAAACAGGACATCATGGTGCAGGAATACATCAAGGAAGCCGGTGGCGCGGATATCCGCTGCTTCGTGGTCGGCGACAAGGTCATCGCGGCCATGAAGCGTCAGGCCAAGCCCGGCGAGTTCCGCTCCAACCTGCACCGTGGCGGCAGCGCCAGCCTGATCAAAATCACCCCGGAAGAACGCATGACCGCGATCCGTGCGGCCAAGGTCATGGGTTTGAGCGTGGCGGGTGTGGATATCCTGCGCTCCAATCACGGCCCACTGGTGATGGAGGTCAACTCGTCGCCCGGCATGGAAGGCATCGAAACCATCACCGGCAAGGATGTGGCCGGCATCATCATCCAGTACATCGAGAAGAACGGCGGCCCGCACCTGACCCGTACCAAGGGCAAGGGCTGAGCCGGCAATACACGAAGTATCCGCCAAGCCAAGGATGGCGCGTCGGGAGTACAGGCCGCCACAGGTCAGTACAGGAATGCCGACACGCAGACTCAAGCCTATAGCGGGTGCTGCTCCATCCAGGTTAAGAAGTCCGCTTCCCTCAGCGGCCGACTGAAGTGATACCCCTGTCCCAGCGAGCAACCAAGCTCGCGCAGACAGTCGAACTGCGCCTGGCTTTCGATACCTTCGGCAATGCATTCAAGGCCAAGGTTACGGGCGATCACGAGGATGGTCTGCACCAGCATCAAGCCGCCGCCATCTTCACCGTCCATGTCCCAGGTAAAGCTGCGGTCAATCTTCAGCCGATCCAGCGGCAAGCGTTTGAGGTAAGTCAGTGACGAATAGCCGGTGCCGAAGTCATCAATGGCGAAACGCACCCCCAAGGTTTTGAGCGCCTGCATATTGCTGATGCATTGCTCGATATCCTCCAGCAACACACCTTCGGTGATTTCCAGCTCCAAAGCCGCAGCTGGCACCTGATGGCGCTGCAAACACTCACTGATGCGCGCCACACAACCGTGCTGGCGTAACTCGCGTGGGCTGAGGTTGACCGCCAGCACCAGCTGCGGGTTCTGCGGCAACCAGCGCGCCAGTGCCGCGCAAGCCTGTTCCAACACCCAGTGCCCCAACTCCTCGATCAACCCGGTTTCTTCCGCCAGCGGGATAAAGTCGCCAGGCGCGATCTCGCCACGCTCCGGGTGCACCCAGCGCAGCAACACTTCCGCGCCACTGATGCGCTCGGTGGCCAGGCTTAACTGGGGCTGAAACACCAGATGCAGCTGGTCACGCTGCACCGCCTGGCGCAGATCGTTCTGTAGCTGTAAGCGTTGGTCGATGGCGGCCTGCATCGCCGGGGCGAAGAAGTGCAAGGCATTGCGGCCGCCCTGCTTCGCTTGGTACATGGCTGTATCCGCCTGCTTGAGAACATCGGCGGCCACCTGGTGGCCAAAAGGATGCAGGGCAATGCCAATACTGGCGCTGATGGATAACTCATGACCCTCGACCCAGCAACTGCCAACCAGACTTCTCAGCAGTTTTTCCGCTGTGATTGCCGCCGCTTCGGCCGCCAGTTGCGGATTGCCATCGAGCCCTTCAAGCAGCACCACAAACTCGTCGCCGCCCATGCGTGCCAAGGTGTCTTCGGCACGCAAGCTACTGGCCAGGCGCATGGAAACCTCACGCAGCAGGCCATCACCGACCAGATGTCCCAAGCTGTCATTGACCGTTTTGAAGTGATCGAGATCGATAAACAGCAACGCGCCCAGGGTATTTTCACGCAGCTCGCGGTCCATCGCATGCTGTAGACGATCAAGCAGCAGACGTCGGTTGGGTAGCCCCGTAAGTTCGTCACTGAATGCCAACCGTTCAATTTCTCGTTGATAGCGCTGGCGGTCGGAGATATCAGTGATGCTGCAGCGAATCACCGGCTCACCGGGCATCTGCACCAGCCGCACTTCACAAGGGATTTGTCGACCCTTGCTATCACGGTGCAACCAATCGAAAACCGGGGTTTCTCCTGCCATCGCGCGGTACAGATAGACCCGACCCAGCTCAGTGGTCAATCGACCATCGGCCTGCTTGCTCGGACTCAGGTCAAATACATGCTTACTGGCGATTTCTTCACGGCTATAACGCAGCAGGCGCAGGGCATTGTCATTGCACTCGACCAGTGCGCCTTGCAGATCAAAGAGCATGATCGCTTCGGGCGCATTCTCAACAATGGTGCGATAGCGCGCTTCGGCTTGCAGGCGTTGGCTGATGTCCTCAACCAACAGCAAAAACATCAGCACTCGCCCCGTGCTATGGCGCACTGCACGCAAGCTGACCCGGGTATGCACCAGGCTGCCGTCAGCATGCCGGAAGCGCTTCTCCAGCTCGAAGCCTTCGCGCTCACCGT
>JAWWDH010000278.1:0-4802 GCA_033720015.1 Pseudomonas sp. | reverse complement strand
TTCCAGACCGACGCCACCCGCCGTTTCGAGGCCGATTCAGTTGCCACGCACGCGCTGGCCAACACGCTAAAACTCAGCGACGTGAGCAGCGCCGAGTTTGATGCCGTGTTCTACCCCGGCGGCCATGGCCCGCTGTGGGACCTGGCCGAAGATGCCGCGTCCATCGCCCTGATCGAGCACGCCATCGCCGCCGGCAAGCCGGTTGCCGCGGTGTGCCATGCACCTGCGGTACTGCGCCACGTCAAGGGCAGCGACGGTCAGCCCCTGGTCGCCGGCAAGGCGGTCACCGGTTTCAGCAACAGCGAAGAAGAGGCCGCCGGCCTGACTCAGGTGGTGCCGTTCCTAGTCGAGGACATGCTCAAAGCCCAGGGCGGTCACTACAGCAAAACCGCCGACTGGCAGGTGCATGTCGTCACCGACGGGCTGCTCGTCACGGGGCAAAACCCAGCCTCCTCCGCAGCCACCGCCCAGGCGTTGCTAAACCTGCTGGCCTAAGGCCGCGTCAATGCCTCTGCCACCTCAGGCAGAGGCGCACTTTTCCCCGGCGGCATCTAGGTGGCCACGGGGATAACCAGGGAACCCAACAATGGATACAAGTCGCTTCTTTCAGTCGGTACAACTCGGCCCTTACGTGCTCAACAACCGCATCGTCCTGCCGCCCCTGACCCGCTCGCGCAGCACCCAGCCGGGGAATATCGCCAACCCGCTGATGGCCACCTATTACCAGCAACGTGCCGGCGCGGGCTTTATGGTCACCGAAGGCACGCAGATCGAACCCCGCGGCCAGGGCTATGCCTGGACGCCCGGCATTCACAGCCAGGCGCAAATCGACGGTTGGCACAACGTCACCGACGCTGTGCATGCCGCCGGCAGCATCATCTTTGCCCAGCTCTGGCATGTCGGCCGGGTTTCGCACACCTCGCTGCAGCCCGATGGCGCAGCGCCGGTAGCGCCTTCGGCGATTGCCGCGACCAACGTCAAGGTGTTCATCGAAACCGGCCCAGGTACCGGTGCCCTGGCCCAGCCTTCAGTGCCCCGTGCATTGAGCAATGCCGAAGTCAAAGAACTGGTGCAGCTGTACGCGCAGGCCGCGCGCAACGCACTGAGTGCAGGCTTTGATGGCGTGGAAATCCACTGCGCCAACGGCTATTTGGTCAATCAGTTCATCTCTGCGCATAGCAACCAGCGCGACGATGAATATGGCGGTTCGCTGCACAACCGTTTGCGCTTCCTGCGCGAGATTGTCCAGGCCGTAGCCGAGGTTGTCGGTGCCGACCGTTTGGGCGTGCGCTTCGCGCCGTTGTTTGAAAGCACGGCCGAGGACCGGGTCTATTTGGGTCTGGTTGAAGAGGATCCGCACAGCACCTACATCGAGGCCATCAAGGTGCTCGAAGAAGCGGGTATCGCCTACCTGTCGATCGCCGAGGCCGACTGGGACAACGCCCCGGACCTCCCCGAAGACTTCCGCCGTGAGGTTCGCCAGGCATTTAGCGGCCGCATCATCTACGCCGGCCGCTACACCGCACAACGCGGGGCGCAAACCCTGGAGGCAGGCTTGGGTGACATGATCGCTTTTGGCCGTCCGTTCATTGCCAACCCGGACCTGCCGCAGCGCATTGCCAATGGTTGGCCGCTCAACCCGGTCGACCCAAGCAGCATGTATGGCGGCACGGAGAAGGGTTATAGCGACTACCCCACCTACACCGAGTAAACCCGCCACAGCGGCCGTCACGGTTTAACCCTGACGGCCGTTTTCTTCAGGGGCTGCAAACGGCGACGACCGGGCGGGCCAGTTCGCGCGGCGCAGCAGTGATGACGCCGTCATGCAGCATCTGGATAATTGCACCCTTCTCGCGGCGACACGCCTGATCGCTACCCAAGACCCCGCCTACACGTCCACACTCAAGCGCTGCGCAGAGCAATAACCCGGCAGAGCATTAAGGACTTCTCAACATGACAGAACTGCAGAGCAACCCGGACTGTATTGGCCTGGTACTGGCCGCCGGCTACGGGCAGCGCTTTGGCAGCGACAAACGCCTGGCTAAGCTGGCCGACGGCAACAGCCTGCTGCGCGCGACAGTGCTGCGTGCGCAAGAAGCCTTCAGCGATGTTCGCGTCGTGCTAAAAGCCGAGGACGATGCCCAGGCCCTGGCTATTCCACCCGGCGTTCAGCTGGTACGGGCGGCCCACGCCAAACAGGGCATGGGCTCAAGCCTGGCTGCCGGCATCCAGAGCCTGGCACACGCGCAGGCCACTGCGGTGGCGGTGCTGCTCGGGGATATGCCGTGGATTTCTGCCGCCACCCTGCGGCAACTGCGAGCACAGGCCGACGCTGAACATATCGTCGTGGCTTACTGCGAAGGCCAGCACGGCCACCCGGTGTTGTTCGGCCGGCGCTTCTGGCCGGAGCTGATGCAACTGCAGGGCGAGAATGGGGCCAAGGGCTTGATCGCCAGCCATGCGCAACAGGTGATTGCCGTGACGCTCGATGACCACGGCATTCTGCGGGACGTCGACAGGCCGGCCGACCTCAGCCACCCACCGATTTCATAATCAGTGCGCTACCGGTAAACGTAGCGTCCTGCTTGTCCGCCAGCGCACGGCCGAGCAAGCCTGCCAGCTGCGGTTGTGCCTGCTCAGTCGGCAGATCCAACAGCGTGCCCATAAAGTGCCCGCGATTGGATGACAGGCATCCGTATAACCAGCCGGTAGACGACAGGCGCAGCCGGCTGCAACTCCGGCAAAAGGGCGCGCTTTCGTTGGCAATAATGCCGAATGCGCCACTCTCGCCCACGCTATAGCGCAACGCGGTGGAGTCTACCGGCGCCTCAGCCTGGGTGAAGGCATAGCGCTCGCCGATAAGCTCCAGCAGCTCGCGCTGGCCGACGAACTGGGTGCGAAAGGCCTCTGCATGCTGGGCCAAATGGCCCATGCGCATCAGTTCGATAAAGCGCAGCTCGTAGCCCTGTTCCAGGCAGAACGCCAACATGGGCATGACTTGATCGAGGTTACTGCCACGCATCGGCACCATGTTGATCTTGATGCTCATGCCGGCTCGGCGCGCCTGCTCGATGCCGCTGAGCACCGTCTGCAGGTCGCCGCCCTTGGCGATCGTGCGGAAGGCGCTCGGGTCGAGCGTATCGAGGGACACATTGAGCCGCTGGATGCCGGCGCTGCGCAATAACGGCAGCTTGCCGGCCAACAACTGGCCATTGGTGGTCAGCCTGATGTCCGGCAACGCCAGCTTACCAATGCCCTGCAGAAAGGGCTCCAGCCGGTCACTCAGCAGCGGCTCGCCACCGGTAATGCGCAGTTCCTCAACACCGGCAACATCCCTGAGCAACTCGACGGCACGCAGCATCGCCGCGGCCGTCAGCTCATCGCGCGCGGCCACCAAGCGACGGCCATCGGCCACACAGTAGGTGCAGGCGTAATTGCAGGCCGCGGTGAGGCTCAGGCGCAGTTTGCGAAAACGCCGACCATGTCGATCAACGATCACCCGGCGACGCCCGCGTGGGCATCAGTGGTGACTTCGATATCCTCCAGCACATAAACCTGACGATTGCTCAGCAGCTCGCCAAGGGCATTTGCCATGACCGTGTAATGCTGCATCTGCCGATGAAGCGCTATCGCCTCGTGACTGGCCCAGCGCTCGACGAAGACAAACCGTCCGGTCTGCTCAATACATCGATTCAGGTCGTAAGCCAGGCAACCGTCTTCGGCGCGCGATGGCTGCACGCAAGCGCGCAGAATCTGCTCGACCTGCTGCTCTTTGCCGACCTTGGCGGTCAGTACCGCGACAACGCGTATGGCTTGATTCATGCGGATGGGTTCCTCGGTTGCTCAGTCATCAGCGCTGCACGGCGAACTGCCGAAAAGCTTCTGTAGTAACAGCGGTTGCGGCCTGGCCAGCGATCAGCACAGGGTCGCTGTCATGGATGCTCGCGGCGCGCAAACGCAGGCTGCCGCCATTGCGGCCGTTGAGCACTGCCTGAATTTCCGCCAGCACCGCCATGGCCACGCTTTCCGGGGTGTCGCCGCCCAGGTCCAGGCCAATCGGATAATGCAAACACTCCAGCCCCGGCAGCTCGTCCCGCGGTTTAGCCAATTGTTCGTGGATGCCGGCCAACAAGCGCTCGGTGCGCTCACGCGGGCCTAACTGGCCGACATAGCAGGGTTCACTGTGCAACACGCCCTGTAGCCAATGCGCGTCTTGCACCAGGCTGTGGGTCATCACCGCCACCGCGGCCCCGCGCACCAGTTCGCGGTAGGCGAAAGGCTGCTCGACGTCGCCAACCAGCACCTGGTCAGCCTCGGCAAAGCGCTCGGCTCGGGCAAAGTGCGCCCGGCCGTCGATCACCGTCACATGCCAACCCAACAGCTTGGCCATGCGCACCAGCGGCTGGGCATCATGGCCCGCGCCGAAGATCACCAGGCGTCGCACCGGCGGCAAGTACTCCAGAAGCACCTCCACTTCGCCCGCGCCATTTGGATAGACACAGCGGGATGACTTGCCGCGCAGCAAGATCTGCTGCAGATCGGCGCTGATTTGCTCAACCAGCGCCGAGCGCAGCAGTTCGCCCTTGGCATCCTGACCAGGCACCAAGCACAAGCGCTCGCCTAAGCGTGGCGAAGCCGCGCCCGGGCTGGCGATTACCGTGGCGATGGCCGCCGCTTGCTGGCGGTCGCGCACGCTGAGCAAAGCATCGACCAAGGCGCAAGGGCCGCTGGCCGGCAGGCGCTCGAACAGCACATGCACCTTGCCGTTACAGCCCAGGCCGAAGCTCAGCGCTTCCTCGCTG
>JAWWDH010000277.1:0-4804 GCA_033720015.1 Pseudomonas sp. | reverse complement strand
TGGCCAGCGCAACCAACAGTAACGCCAGGCCGCTGGCCAGGTAGAACCACACTGTTTTACCTCACCAGTAAGCCGGGCCGTGCCGCGCCACCAGCCAGGCATTCAACTGCGCCACCAGGATAAAGCCCAGGGCATTGCTGCCGAACAACAAGCCGTAGTGCTCGGCGGGTATGCCATACAACTCAATAAACAAAAACGGCGAACCGGCGATGTAGGCAAACATTCCGGCCACGGCAAAGCCGCCGGTTAACGCATAACCGAGAAATGGCAAGTTGCCGAACAGTCGTTTGTACTCGCCTACCGCGCCGCGCAGTGGCGCTGGCGGAACATCCTTGGCCAAGGTTTCCGGCAACCATTTAGCCACGGCCAGCAGGCAGATAAAGCTGAACAGCGTCAGGCTGATAAAAATCGACGGCCAGCCCAGCGCACTGAGCAGCAGGCCACCGGCCAGCGGCGCGAGAATCGGTGCCAAACCCATCACCAGCATCAACTGGGAAAACACCTTGGCCGAGTTGATCGGATCGCACAAATCCCGCACCACCGCCCGCGACACCACCATGCCCGCACAGCCGCCCAAGGCCTGCACAAAACGCGCGGCGATCAGCCATTCCAAACTCGGTGCCAGCGCACAGGCCAGCGAAGCCACACTGAACAACGCGACCCCGGCCAACAGCGGTTTGCGTCGGCCAAAACGGTCCGCAAGCGGGCCGTAAATCAGTTGCCCGATGGCCAGACCAATAAAGTAGACAGCCAGCGACAGCTGCACATGCTCCACGTCAGTGGCAAACACGCGCGCCAGGGTCGGGAAACTCGGCAGGTAGAAATCAATGGCCAGCGGCCCGAATGCGCTAAGCGCGCCGAGAATCAACAACAGACGTAATGGCATGAATATCCAGGTAAGTGAGGGCAGATGGGGCCGTCGCAACCCGGATAAGCCCGGGCAACTCACGACCTCACAGGCCGCTCCCGGATTGCATCCGGGCTACGGCCTGCATGGCCCAGCGCAGGGCCCTGGGGTCAAAGTGGCGTGTCGGCCTTGTTCCGGCCTTTGCCGATTTTCTCCGCCAGCGACTCCACCAGCAGGTAGAACATCGGGATCAGGAAGATCGCCAGGAAGGTTGCCGCCAGCATGCCGCCAATCACCCCGGTACCGATCGAATGACGGCTGGCCGAGCCGGCGCCCGAGCTAATCGCCAACGGTACAACGCCAAGGATAAAGGCCAGCGAAGTCATGATGATCGGACGGAAGCGCAGGCGTGAAGCCTCCAGCGCCGACTCAAAAATGCCCATGCCATTGTGCCGATTGAGTACGGCGAACTCGACGATCAGGATGGCGTTCTTCGCCGCCAGGCCAATCAACGTGATCAGGCCGACCTGGAAGTACAGGTCGTTCTCGATACCGCGCAGCCAGACCGCGAGGATCGCCCCGAATACCGCGAACGGCACCGCCGTAATCACCGCCAGCGGCAGCGTCCAGCGCTCGTACTGTGCGGCGAGAATCAGGAACACCATGATCAAACCGAAGACAAAAGCACTGCTGCCCGAACCTTGTGACGCCACTTCCTGGAAGGCCGAACCGGTCCAGCCGATGCTGTAATCACTGCCCAGCACTTCCTCCGCCACTTCCTGGATGACGCTCAGCGCCTGACCTGAGCTGTAGCCGGGGGCTGGCCCGCCGAGAATCTTCGCCGCCGGGTAGACGTTAAAGCGCGCATAGGTATCCGGACCAAGAATGCGCTTGACCTTGACCAGGCTGGCCAACGACACCAACTCACCACTCGCCGCGCGCACATAGACCTGGGACAAGTCCTCAGGCTTGCTGCGGAACTCCGCTTCGGCCTGCAAGCTGACCTGGAAGGTGCGGCCATACAGGCTGAAATCGTTGACGTAATAGCTGCCGAACGTGGCCTGCATGGCAGTGAAAACATCATTCACCGACACCCCAAGCGCGCGGGCCTTGGTTCGGTCCAAATCGATGTAGTACTGCGGCACATTGGCATTGAAGCTGCTCTGCACCCCAGCCAGTTCCGGACGCTTGGCTGCTGCGGCGAGGAAGGCCTGCACCTTGCTCGCCAACTCAGCCGTGCTACCACCGCTGCGGTCCTGGATATAGCCCTCAAAGCCGCCGGTGGTGCTCATGCCGGTGATCGGCGGCGGGTTGAAACTCATCATCACGCCGTCTTTCTGAGTCGAGGCCATGCCCATAAACTCACGCGTCAGGTTGCGCGCATCCAACTCAGGCGTGGTGCGCTCACTCCAGTCCTTCAAAGGCACAAATGACACTCCGGCATTGCTGCGCACACCGGACGTCAGAATATCGAAACCGGCAAATGTCACGACGTCCTGCACGGCTGGGTGCGCCATCAATTGCTGGGTCACATCCCCCGTCAGCTTTTCGGTGCGGGTTAGCGAAGCGGCTGGCGGCAGGAAGTAGGCATTGATCACATAGCCTTGGTCTTCGCTGGGCACCAGGGAACTGGGCACTCGGTTAAACAGCACCACCATCAGCGCAATCATCGCGCCAAATAGCAGCAGACCGACTGCTGAGCGCTTGAGGAAGAAACGCACACCGGCGGTATAACCGTTGGTTAGCTTGTCAAACACCCTATTGAAGGCGCGAAACGGGGCGGCAGGCTCGTGCTGCCCTGGCTTGAGTAGCAGGGCGCAGAGTGCCGGGCTAAGAGTTAGCGCGACGATGCCGGAGATCACCACCGAAACGGCAATGGTGATAGCGAACTGTTTGTACATCTCACCCGCCAGGCCGCCGAGGAAGCCCACCGGTACGAATACCGCACAGAGCACCAGCACGATGGCAATGATCGGCCCGGTCACTTCCTCCATGGCCTTGATGGTCGCCTCACGCGGGCCAATCTTGTCAGTGGCCATCACCCGTTCAACGTTCTCGATCACCACAATGGCGTCGTCAACCACGATACCGATGGCCAGTACCATGCCGAACAGGGTCAGCAGGTTGATCGAGAAGCCGAGCATGTACATGCCGATAAAGGTGCCGACCAACGAGACCGGAATCGCCAACACCGGGATCAGCGTGGCGCGCCAGTTCTGCAAGAAGATAAACACCACCAACACCACCAGCACCAGCGCCTCGAAGAAGGTGTAGATCACCTCCTCGATCGACACTCGAACAAACTTGGTAGTGTCATACGGCACCTTGTAGGTCATGCCGCTGGGGAAACTCTTCGACAACCGTTGCAGCGCATTGCTGACCGCATCGGCAGTCTCAAGGGCATTCGCGCCGGGCTGCAGGTACACACCAAAGGCGGCGTTCTGCTGACCGTTGAGCGAGGTCATCAGCGAGTAATCCTGCGCCCCTAGCTCGATCCGTGCGACATCCTTGAGCAACAGGCTGGCGCCGGTGTCATCGGTACGCAGGATAACGTTCTCAAACTCTTTAGGGTCAGTGAAGCGCCCCTGAGTGGTCACTGTGTAGGTGAAGTCCTGCTCCTGTTTCAACGGCTGCTGGCCGAAGCTACCGGCGGCGAACTGCGAATTCTGCTCACGGATCGAATTGACCACATCGCTGGGGGTCAGGTTGAACTGCGCCAGCTTGTCTGGGCGCAGCCAGATGCGCATGGAGTAGTCTTTCGAGCCGAACTGGCTGACATCGCCCACGCCGGGCAGGCGCTTGAGTTCATCGATCACGTTAATCAGCGCGTAGTTACTGATGAACACCGGATCGCGCGAGCCGTCCGGCGAATACAGGGTGACGACCTGCAGAATGTCGGAAGACTTCTTCTGTACCTTGACGCCCTGCCGGCGCACTTCTTCCGGCAACTTGGCCAGCGCGGCTTGCACCCGGTTGTTGACGTCGATTGTGGCCTGATCCGGATCAGTGCCGACCTTGAAATACACCGACAGCCTCATCGAGTTGCCGCCGGAGTTGGACTGCTGGTAGATCATCCCTTCAACGCCGTTGATCGACTGTTCCAGCGGCGCAGCCACTGTCTCGGCGATCACCTGGGCGCTGGCGCCGGCATAGTTGGCGCTGACCGACACTTGCGGCGGCAGAATTTGCGGATACTGGGAGATCGGCAACGAGCGCATGGCCATCAGGCCCGCCAGCACGATGACGATCGAGATAACCGTGGCAAATACCGGACGGTCGATAAAGAAGCGTGAAATCACCTGGGAACGCTCCTTAGGATTGGCTGACAGCTGGGGCAACAACTTTTACCGGGGTGTCCGGACGTACTTTAGGCAACCCTTCGACTATTACCTGCTCACCGGCGCTGATCCCCGACACGATGACCCAGCGGCCCTTGGCCGTGTGCCCGGTGGTGACCTGACGCATACGCGCCACGCCGCCCTCATCCACCACATAAACAAAGGTGCCGGCCGGGCCCTGGGCAATCGCTCGCTCAGGCAGGGTCATGGCATTCGGCAGGCTGAGGCCCTTGACCTGTACACGGACGAACTGGCCGGGCATCAGCTTCTGCTCGGGGTTAGGCACCACCGCGCGTGCGCTGACCGAACCGGTACCGCGATCCACCAGGCTATCAGTGAAGTCCACCTTGCCTTCCAGCGGATACACACTGCCGTCACCGAGGGTAATCTGCACGCTCATTTTGCCGTCTTCCGGCAGTATCAGGCTGCCGTTCTGCAGGCCACTGCGCACACTGGCCACATCGGAGTCGGGGGCGGCAAAATTGACGTAGATCGGGTCCAGCTGGGTGATATTGCTCAGCAGACTGGCATTCGGATCACCGGCCACCATCAGGCTGCCTTCGGAGACGGTTTCCTTGCTGGTAATACCGGAAATCGGGGCCTTAACCGTGGTGTAGTC
>JAWWDH010000276.1:0-4809 GCA_033720015.1 Pseudomonas sp. | reverse complement strand
GGCAGCGCAGCTCTTGCACCAGATTGCGGTAACGCTGGCGCTCGGCCTCGTTAGCAAATTCGTAGGTATCGATAGCGGCCTGGGCGGTGCCCAGCAACGCAAGGCCCAGCAGGGCGGCAGTGAGTAAACGCCTCATGGCTGAGCCTCATCGACCAGTTCCTGATACAGCGGGGCCAGTTGTTCACGCCAGACCCGCTCATCAATCACCCCAACAAACTTGTGGCGGATGATCCCGGCCTTGTCGATCAGGAAGGTCTCTGGCGCGCCATACACGCCCAAGTCCAGGCCAAGGGTGCCGCGAGCGTCATTGATATTCAGCTGGTAAGGGTCATGGAACTCCACCAGCCACTTCTGCGCGGCGGCGTTGTCGTCCTTGTAGTTGACCCCGTGAATGTTCACACCCAGCTTGGCCAGTTTGTTCAACACCGGATGCTCTACCCGGCAGGCCACACACCAGGTGGCCCAGACATTGACCAACGCCGGCTTACCGATCAAATCGGCTTCACTCAGCGTCTGATCGTTCTGTACGGCTGACAGACTAAAGGCCGGGAATGGCTTACCGATCAGCGCCGAAGGCAATACGGACGGGTCGAGAAACAAGCCACGGTAGAGAAACACCGCCACACCCAGAAAGAGCGCCAGCGGTAACAACAACAGTAAACGCCTCATGCCTGTGCCCCCGCCATACCCAATGCATCACGCACGCGAGTGCGCACCTTCATCCGGTAGCGCTTATCGGACGCGGAAAGGAAACCACCAAAGCCCATCAACAGCGCACCGAACCAGATCCAGCGCACAAACGGCTTGATGTGCACTCGCACCGCCCAGGCGCCGTTTTCCAGCGGTTCCCCCAGGGCCACGAACAGGTCGCGGGTGATCCCGGCATCAATACCTGCCTCGGTCATCACTGACTGCTGCACGGTATACAGGCGTTTCTCCGGGTGCAGCAGAGCAATCTGCTTGCCGTCTTCGAGGATGCGCACCGTGCCTTTATCCGAGCTGAAGTTCGGCCCCTCAAAGTGTTCGGCACCTTCGAAGATGAATTGGTAACCGCCGATCTCCACCGACTCGCCCGGCGCCATGCGCATGTCACGCTCGAAGCTGCCCATGCTGGTCAGCACCACGCCCAAGGCGCAGATCGCCATACCCAAGTGCGCTGTTTGCATGCCCCAATAACTGCGGGTCAGGCTCGGCAATCCTCTGAGCAACCCCTTGTGCCGGGTTTTTTCGAGGATATCGCGCACCCCGGCCAGCACCACCCAAGCCGCCAACAGGCAGACACCGAGCACCGCCCAGTTGAAGTCACCGACCAGCAAGGTCGCCACCACGGCCAACACCACACTGCCGATCAGCACCGGCGCGAGCATGTTCAGCAGCCACTTCAGCGGTGTGTCCTTCCAGCGTACGATCACGCCCACGGCGATCATCGCCATCAGCAGGCCCATCAGCGGCACGAACAACGCGTTGAAGTACGGCGGCCCAACCGACAGCTTGGCGCCGGTCATGGCGTCCAATACCAGCGGGTAAAGCGTGCCGAGCAAAATCATCGCCGCTGCGACCACCAGAATCAGGTTATTAACCAGCAACAAGGTTTCCCGCGACCACAGGGCAAAGCCAACCTGACTCTTGACCACCGGGGCGCGAATGGCAAACAGCGCCAGCGAACTGCCCACCACGATCAGCAGGAAAGCCAGGATAAACACACCGCGCTCAGGGTCGCTGGCGAAGGCATGCACCGAGGTCAGCACCCCGGAACGTACCAGGAAGGTGCCGAGCAAGCTGAGAGAGAACGCGGCGATGGCCAGCAGCACGGTCCAGCTCTTGAACACGCCGCGTTTTTCCGTCACCGCCAGGGAGTGGATCAGCGCCGTGCCAACCAGCCAAGGCATAAACGAAGCGTTTTCCACCGGGTCCCAGAACCACCAGCCGCCCCAGCCGAGCTCGTAATAGGCCCACCACGAGCCCAGCGCGATGCCAATGCCGAGGAAGGCCCAGGCGACGATGGTCCACGGGCGCGACCAACGCGCCCAGGCGGCATCCAGCTTGCCGCCGAGCAAAGCGGCGATGGCGAAAGCAAACGCCACGGAAAAACCGACGTAACCCATATAGAGCATCGGCGGGTGAACGATCAGGCCGAAGTCCTGCAATAACGGGTTGAGGTCGCGACCGTTGCTAGGCGTATCGAACAACAAGCGCTCGAACGGGTTGGAGGTGATGATCAGGAACAGCAGAAAACCGATGCTGATAATCCCCATCACCGCCAGTACACGGGCGAGCATTTCTTCCGGCAACTGCCGCGAGAAGATCGACACGGCAAAGGTCCAGCCGGCGAGGATCAGCCCCCACAGCAGCAGCGAACCTTCGTGAGCGCCCCACACGGCGCTGAATTTGTAATACCAGGGCAACGCGCTGTTGGAGTTGTTGGCCACGTAGGCGACGCTGAAGTCGTCGACCATAAAGGCGTAGGTCAGACAGATAAAAGAAAACAGCAGGAAGGCAAACTGCCCCCAGGCAGCCGGCTGCGCCAGGCTCATCCACTGGCGATCACCACGCCAGGCGCCAATCATTGGCAATGTTGCCTGCACCAGCGCCATGCACAGCGCCAGAATCATCGCCAGATGGCCGAGTTCAGGGATCATTGTGCATTCCCCAACTGGGTCGTGTTCTTCGCCGCTTGGGCCGCGTCGTGCTGCTGCTTCATGCCACTCTGCTCCAGCGCCTGCATGACTTCCGGCGGCATGTAATTTTCATCGTGTTTAGCCAGCACTTCATCGGCAATCAGCACGCCACTGGCATCGAGTTTGCCCATGGCGACAATGCCCTGGCCCTCACGGAACAGGTCCGGCAGGATGCCGCTGTAGCGGATGGTCACGCGCTTCGCGCCATCGGTGACGACAAAATCAGTTTCCAGCGAATCACGGGAGCGCTGTACCGAGCCCTCCTCGACCAGGCCACCGGCACGGATGCGGGTGTCTTGCGGGGCTTCGCCATTGGCGATTTGCGTGGGGGTGTAGAACAGGTTGATGTTCTGTTGCAACGCACTCAGGGCCAGGGCCACAGCGATGCCCACACCGGCGATGATCGCCAGGACAATAAACAGGCGTTTCTTGCGCAGCGGGTTCACTTCGACTCCTCCCGGCGCAAACGACGCGCCTCGTCTTGCAGATAACGGCGACGCGCCAGGATTGGCAGCGCCACATTCAGCCCCAGAACAGCCAGGCTGATGGCATAACAGAACCAGACATAAGGCCCATGGGTGCCCATGGCGAGAAACTCGCTAAAACTGGCAAAACTCATCGGCCCTTCTCCACCAGTGCTTTCACTTCAGCCTTGGCCCAACTGCTGCGCGCCTCGCGCTTGAGCACTTCCAAACGCATACGCAGCAGCAACACCGCGCCGAAGAAGCAATAAAAACCCAGCACCATAATCAGCAGCGGCATCCACATTTCGAACGGCATGGCCGGCTTTTCGATCACGCTAAACGTGGCGGGCTGATGCAGGGTATTCCACCACTCCACCGAGTATTTGATGATCGGGATATTCACCACCCCAACAATCGCCAGCACCGCACAGGCCTTGGCAGCGCTGTCACGGTTAGTGATGGCATTGCCGAGGGCGATCACGCCGAAATACAGGAACAACAAAATCAGCATCGACGTCAGGCGTGCATCCCAGACCCAGTAAGTGCCCCAAGTCGGCTTGCCCCACACCGCGCCAGTCACCAGAGCAATCACGGTCATCCAGGCACCGATGGGCGCAGCTTGCTGCAGCGCCACATCGGCGAGCTTCATCTTCCACACCAGGCCGACCGTGCCGGCCACTGCCAGCATCACGTAGATCGACTGGGCTAAAAATGCAGCCGGCACATGGATATAAATAATCCGAAAGCTGTTGCCCTGCTGGTAATCCGGCGGCGCAAACGCCAACCCCCAGACCGCACCCACAGTCAGTAACAGCAAGGCTGCCAAGGCCAACCCAGGTAGCCAGCGGCGGCTGATTTCATAAAACCACTTGGGCGAGCCGAGCTTGTGAAACCACGTCCAGTTCATCAGGTTACTCATCAATGCTAGGGCTGATCGCCGCGCTAGTAAGCGCCAGAGCAGTCGGCCATTCAGGCGTATTGTTTACTCAGCCACACTGATCGTCAGACCAGCGGCGATGGCAAAAGGTGTCAAGGTCACCGCCAGTGCGGCGAGGCTGGCCAACCACAACAGGTGGCCAACCGCCGGCAATCCTTGCAGGCTGGCTTGTAACGCGCCGCTGCCAAGGATCAGCACCGGGATGTACAGCGGCAAAATCAGCAGGGCGAGCAACAGGCCGCCGCGCTTTAGGCCTACGGTCAACGCCGCACCGACGGCTCCCAACAGGCTCAATACCGGCGTGCCCAACAGCAGGGAAATCAGCAGCACCGGCAGACAGCGCTCAGGCAACCCCAGCATCAGCGCCAACAACGGTGCCAGCAGCACCAGTGCCAGGCCGGAAAACAGCCAGTGTGCCAGCACCTTGGCCAGAACCAGAAGAGCCAGGGGGTGCGGCGAAAGGACCCACTGCTCGAGCGAGCCGTCCTCGAAATCACTGCGAAACAGCCCGTCTAGCGAGAGCAGCACGGCCAACAGCGCCGCGACCCAGATCAGCCCGGGCGAAAGGCTTTGTAACAACTGCGTCTGCGGCCCCACTGCCAGCGGGAACAGGGCGATCACAATGGCGAAGAACACCAGCGGATTGGCCAGCTCGGCCGGGCGACGAAACAGCAAGCGCGCTTCGCGGGCCAGCAGCAGGGTAAAAACATTGCTCATGCTGTGCGTTGCC
>JAWWDH010000275.1:0-4825 GCA_033720015.1 Pseudomonas sp. | reverse complement strand
GCTGCCGCTGCTGGGCAGGTCAAGGCCGGCAAGTAGGCCGAGTAGGGTGGATTTACCCGAGCCAGAGCTGCCAACAATCGCCAAGCTGTCACCAGAGGCAAGCTCCAGTGACAGGTCATGGAGTATGGTGAGTTCGCCTTCCGTGCTGGGGACCACTTTGCTAAGGTTTCGCGCGGTGAGAATACTTGAGCTCATGGAGAATCCAATGCGTACGTGGTTGATCGGTACTGCCCTGAGCCTGCTGTTATGGGGGCCTGCGGCGTTCGCGGGTACCGTACTGGTCGTCGGCGATAGTATCAGCGCGGCTTTTGGCCTGGATACCCGCCAGGGTTGGGTGGCATTGCTGGAGCAGCGCCTGACGCAGCAGGGTTTTGCTCATGGCGTGATCAACGCATCGATCAGTGGTGATACCAGCGCAGGCGGTGCCGCGCGGCTGCCTGCGTTGCTTAACGAGCACCAGCCGCAACTGGTGATTATTGAGCTGGGGGGTAACGATGGGTTGCGCGGCCAACCGCCGGCACAATTGCAACAAAACCTTGCGGCGATGGTGCAGCAGTCACAAAAGGCCGGAGCCAAGGTGCTGATCCTCGGGATGCAGCTACCGCCGAATTACGGTGTACGTTACACCGCGGCGTTTGCTGAAGTGTTCCCCGAGGTGGCTGAGGCGTATGACGCAGCCTTGGTGCCTTTTGTGCTGGAGGGCATAGGTGGCGTGCCTGGGCTGATGCAGAACGATGGCATTCACCCCACCGCTGAAGCGCAACCCAAGCTGCTGGATAACGTCTGGCCAACCCTAAAACCTTTGCTCTGAGAGGCTTTTCTGTACGCCGCCTTTCGGCTAATGTGGCGCCCCCGCACTGGAGCCCTCAATGCCGCGCCCTGCCTGGTCTTTGCACGCTTACCAACTGATTGAGCCTGACGAGCAACTTGATTTGTTCGCCTGCCGAGAGGCACGCGTGCACCTGTTAGCGCGGCAGCTTGAATTAGGCCAGTTCGCTGACCGCACGCTGTGCGGCGGTTTGTTGCCCGCGCAGCCGTTGTGGCGTGATCTGAGCAAGGCCGTGTTGCGCGATAAGCGCTTATGTCCGGCGTGTCGGATGACGCTCGAAGCGCAGAAACGCGGTGATCGCCCGGCGTTGCTAGGGTGTTGAGCTATCCCGGCTGCTGATCAATCGGTGTACAATCGCCACGTACTATTACCAACCATTTTCGTCAGGAATTTCCGGATGTTGTCGCGTGCCTTTGCCGTCACCCGCTACTTGCCACTTGCTGCTGTCTTCGCGGCAACGTCTGTCAGTGCGCTTGAACTCCCGTTGCCGCCGCCTGGCGAAGATATCGTTGGCGAGGTGCAGGTCATCAAGGCCAAGTATGAAGACACCTTTGCTGATCTGGGTGTGGCCAATGATTTGGGTTATCTGGAAATGGTGATCGCCAACCCGGGTGTTGATGCCTGGTTGCCGGGTGAAGGTAGCGAGATCATCTTGCCAACGCGCTACATCCTGCCGCCAGGCCCGCGCGAGGGCATTGTGATCAACCTCGCCGAGTACCGTCTGTACTACTACCCGAAAGGCGGCAATGTGGTGCACACCTATCCGCTGGGTATTGGCCGCGAAGGCTGGAGCTCGCCAGTGGCCAACGCGCGGATTACCGCCAAGACGCCGAATCCGGGCTGGACGCCGCCGAAGTCGATTCTTGCCGAGCATGCTGCCGACGGTGATCCGTTGCCGGCTTATGTACCGCCAGGGCCGGATAACCCGCTAGGCCCTTACAAGCTGGGCTTGTCGGTGCCGGGCTACCTGATTCACGGCTCGAACAAGAAGTTCGGTATCGGTATGCGCGTCAGTCACGGCTGTTTCCGCATGCTTAACCATAACGTGCTGAAGCTGGCATCAATGGTTTCTGTGGGCACGCCGGTGCGCATCATCAATGAGCCTTACAAATTTGGCCGCAGCGGCGGCAAGGTCTATCTGGAGGCTCATGCGCCTCTGGATGATGCCGATGAAACCTCGGTAGTCGATAAGCACACGGCGGTGATCAATGCGCTGCTGAGTAACGATGAGTTCGCCGGCCTGCGTTTGGATTGGGAAATGCTGCGCGAAGTGGTCGCGGCTGAAGATGGTTTGCCAGTTGAAATTGCACAGCAGCCGGATCAGGCGGTCGTGGCCGCTGAGCCTGCGATCTAAATCATCAGCGTCTTAAAAGTCCGTCATGCATCAGCGCTGACGGGCTAATCAACGGGTCACTGTGGTGGCTTGTGATTCTGGACACCCTGCGAGGGCTATGCTTTCGCAGGGTGTTTTTGTTTGTGCCGAGCAACATCGGTTGTCAGTCGCAGAACTGCTCCAGGGTCTCGAGCAGCACTTTGACCTTGGTGATGGACTCCTGATATTCAGCCTCAACGTCGGAGTCTGCGACGATGCCGCCACCGCCCCAGCAGCTGATCTGCCCGTCCTTGGCCAGCAGGCTGCGGATGGCGATTGAGCTGTCCATTTCGCCGCGCACATCCAGGTACAGCAGTGAACCGCAATACAGGGCGCGACGAGTCGGCTCCAGCTCGTCGATGATTTGCATGGCGCGAATCTTCGGCGCGCCGGTAATCGAGCCGCCCGGAAAGCTGCCGGCGATCAGGTCCAGAGCATCTTTGTCGGCCGCCAATTCGCCGGTCACGGCACTGACCAGATGATGCACGTTGGGGTAGCTTTCCAGGGCGAAGAGCTCCGGCACTCGCACCGAGCCGATTGTGCAACTGCGCCCCAGGTCATTGCGCAGCAGGTCGACAATCATCAGGTTTTCCGCACGGTCCTTGCGGCTGTCGAGCAAGGCAGTGGCCTGGGCCTGATCCTGTTGCGGGTCGGCATGGCGTGGGCGGGTGCCCTTGATCGGGCGGGTTTCCACTTGCCCTACGCTGATGCGCATGAAGCGCTCGGGCGACAGGCTGATAATGGCGCCACCCTCCGGCAGTGCCTGATAACCGGAGAACGGTGTCGGGCAGGCGGCGCGTAATGCCTGGTAAGCCGTCCAGGGTGAGCCCTGGTAGCGCGCCTGAAAACGCTGGGCAAAGTTGACCTGGTAGCAGTCGCCCGCCTGGATATACGCCTGAATGCGCGCGAAGCACTGTTGGTACTGCGCTTGCGTGATGGCGGCGCGAAAGCGCTCGAGCAGCTTAAAGGGTTGCGCTGCAGGCGCTGCCGCCTGGGTGAACAGTGCGCTCAAGCGCTGGCGTTCGGCGGTGGCCAGGCTGGGGTGAAAGACCAGCTGGCTACGCTGTTGTTGATGATCATTAATCAGTGCCCAGGCATACACACCAAAGCGTGCGTCCGCTAGGTTGAGATCGTCGACAGCGTGGGCGGGCAAGTGCTCCAGCCTGCGGCCAAAATCGTAACTCAGGTAGCCAATCAGGCCGCCGACGAAGGGCAGCGGATTGTCGGCGGGCGCTTGGGCTTCACCCAGGGCGCTCAGGCTCTGGCGCAAGCGTTGTAAAAAGGCGTTGGCCGTTTCATCAGGCGCTGCCAGCAGTTCAGCCGAGGGCCATGCGCTCATCAGGTCATAGCGCCCACGCTGCGCGGTTGGCCGACCGGCATCCAGCAACACTGCGCCGGGTGCATGCATGACACAGCTGAAGTAACGCGAAGGGTCTGCTTGGTAGGGTAAAGGCAGTACAAGGCAAGTAGGCATATGACACGTTCGAGGTGCGCGGACGCCGATTGTAGAACGTCGCTCACATTCATCCTAGCGCTTGCGCATGCTTTGATTTATCTGGGCGGGAAGGTCAGTGCAGGCCAAGCCAGTGTGCGGTTGATGGCCGCTGAAAACAAAACACCCTGCGAGAACATCGTCCGCGCAGGGTGTCGGTATAGCGCTTGATTGGCGCCGACTAATCCAGGCTTTTGCTGTGCGTTCGATCAGTCCTGGGTTGTCGGTATGTGGCCAAACAGCTCTTGTGAGAAGCGCACACGCTCTTCCGGGGTTTCCACAATGCCTTTCTTTTTCAGCTCGGCGATACGGGCTTCAACCGCATGGGCGCGGTGGGTGAGGCCACAATCGTTGGCAATCTGAATATTCAGGCCGGGGCGGGCGTTGAGTTCAAGAATCAACGGGCCTTTGTCCTGATCGAGCACCATGTCCACGCCGATATAACCGAGGCCACAGAGCTCGTAACAGCCGGCTGCCAACTTCATAAAGCCGTCCCAGTTTGGCAGTTGCACGCCGTCTACCGCGTTAGTGGTGTCCGGGTGCTTGCTGATCTTGTTGTTCAGCCAGGTGCCGCGCAGAGTCACGCCGGTGGCCATGTCCACGCCGACGCCGATAGCGCCTTGGTGCAGGTTAGCCTTGCCGCCGGATTGACGGGTTGGCAGGCGCAGCATGGCCATCACCGGGTAGCCCATCAATACGATGATGCGAATATCCGGCACGCCTTCATAGCTGATGCTTTTGAAGATCTGGTCGGGGGTAACGCGGTATTCGATCAGCGCGCGATCACGGTGGCCGCCTAGCGAGTAGAGGCCCGTGAGGATGCTGGAGATCTGATGCTCGATCTCCTCGTGGCTGATGATCTTGCCCGAGACGGTTCTGTACTTGTCTTCGAAGCGATCAGCGATCACCAGAATGCCGTCACCGCCAGCGCCTTGCGCGGGCTTGACGACGAAGTCAGGGCGGTCGCCAATGATCTCGCGCAGCTTGTCGATGCCTTTCTCGGTCTCGATGACGCCATACATTTCCGGCACATCAATGCCCGCTTCGATCGCGCGCTGCTTGGTGATGATCTTGTCATCGACGATCGGGTACAGGTGCCGTTTGTTGTACTTCAGCACGTAGTCCGCGTTGC
>JAWWDH010000274.1:0-4829 GCA_033720015.1 Pseudomonas sp. | reverse complement strand
GCTGGACGATCCGGGTATCGGCCTACGTGGTAATGGCCGTCGCGTGCTGACCTACTCTGACCTGAAAAGCACCTTCCCCGACCCCGATGGCCGTGAGCCCAGCCGAACCATTGAGCTGCACCTGACCGGGCACATGGAGAAATTTTCCTGGTCGTTTGACGGCATCAAGTTTTCGGATGCAGAACCGCTGCGCCTGAAGTACGGCGAGCGCGTGCGCATCACCTTAGTCAACGACACCATGATGACCCACCCCATCCACCTCCACGGCATGTGGAGCGATCTTGAGGATGAAAACGGCCAGTTCATGGTGCGTAAACACACAATCGATATCCCACCGGGCTCCAAGCGTAGCTATCGCGTAACCGCTGATGCTCTTGGGCGTTGGGCCTATCACTGCCACCTGTTGCTGCACATGGAAATGGGCATGTTCCGTGAAGTGCGCGTGGACGAGTAAAGGAGAGTCATGATGAATACATTTCTTCAGCGCACCACCCAATTCGGTGCTGTGTTTGCACTTGGTTTGCTAGGCGCAATGCAGATGCCGACTGCATTAGCCGGTGAAGGCCAAGCTGGGCACGAGCACACCTCACCTAATGAGTCGGTTAGCACACCGGCAGCTTCGCCGCAGGGGCGACCTTCGGACGGTGAGCAAATGCAACACGGCGATATGGGTCACGGCTCAATGGACCACAGTGACATGGGGCACGACACGTCGCGTGGAGAGCACGACGCCAACAAAGCTGAGGCGGAGTCTAACCATGACCACTAGTTTTTCACGCCCCACGATCATCGCCCTGGCTATTTCGTTGAGCGCGCTTGCGGGCGGCTTCGCCAACGCTGCCGAGACAATGGATCATTCCATGCACATGGCGCCGGGTACTGCGCAGAGCAATAAGCCGGTGGTCAAGCAGGCCGCTTCAAGCACTGGGCAAATGGATCATGCCGCAATGGGTCACGGCTCGATGCCAGCCATGGATCACAGCAAAATGGATCATGGTGCTATGGATCATAGTCAGATGAACCATGGACAGATGAAGCAGAACAAGCCGGCAGCCGTGGATCATAGCAAGATGAACCACGGCGCTATGCAAGGCCAGATGGAAACCATGGATCACAGTCAGATGAACCATGGCAGCACAGATGCTCCGCGAACCACCAGTCGCACGCCTATCCCGGTGCTGACAGATGCTGATCGTGAAGCAGCCTTTCCACCATTACCAGGCCACAAGGTTCACGACAGCGCCATCAACAGCTTCTTCCTGCTCGACCAGCTCGAATACCAGGATGCCGATGAAGGCAGCACCTTGGCTTGGGATGCGTCCGGCTGGATCGGCGGCGACATCAACCGTCTCTGGCTGCGCGCCGAAGGTGAACGCAGCAATGGTGTCACTGAGGACGCTGAGTTACAGGCCTTGTATGGCCGCTCAATCGGACCTTGGTGGGATGTAGTCGCGGGTGTTCGCCAAGACTTCAAACCAGAGTCGCCACAGACTTGGGGCGCATTCGGCATCCAGGGCATGGCGCTGTATGCCTTCGAGGTTGAGGCTACGGCCTTTGTCGGCGAGAACGGCCAGACGGCAGCACGCTTAGAAGGCGAGTACGACATTCTGCTGACCAATCGCCTGATTCTCCAACCGACCGCAGAAGTTAATTTCTAGGGAAAAAACGACCCCGAGCGCGGCATAGGTTCCGGGCTGGCCAATACCGAGGTCGGTCTGCGCCTGCGTTACGAGATCATTCGCCAGTTCGCCCCCTACGTCGGCGTTTCCTGGAGCCGCGCCTATGGCAATACCGCCGATTTAATACGCCATGAGGGTGGGGACATTGAAGATACCCGCCTGGTTGCCGGCATCCGGATGTGGTTTTGAGAGCCTGATATGAAAAGCACAATCAAAACCTTAGTGGCCGCCGGCGTAGTCGCAAGTGTCGCGGTAGGTACTGTGGCCTACATGGGCCTGGTTAACGTGGGCGCCGATGACCCTCACTTTCCAGCCGTACATGCATTCCTGTCGATGACCCGTGACCGCTCTATTGAAGTGCGCTCCAAAGACATTGAGGTGCCTAATCTCAATGACGAGGCGCTGATTAAATCAGGTGCAGGTAACTACAACTCGATGTGCATTGGTTGCCATTTGGCACCGGGCATCGCGCAAACAGAGCTGAGCCAAGCACTCTATCCCGCGCCGCCGAACCTGGCCAAAGAGGGTATCGATGGCAACCCGGCCGCCGCATTTTGGGTGATCAAGCACGGTATAAAAGCCACTGGCATGCCGGCCTGGGGCAAGAGCATGGATGATCCGTATATCTGGGGCATGGTCGCGTTCCTCGATCAGCTGCCGAAGTTAGATGCCGCGCAGTACCAAGCGCTGGTGAGAGCGAGCAGCGGCCACGCGCATGGCGGCGGTGAGAGCCCGATGCATAACCATGAAGGCCAGCATGGCAGCGCCAAGGCGGACCATCATGCCAAGCCTGAAGCTGGCGCAGATCATCATGCGGCGGACAGTCCAATGGTCAGCGATGACGCCGGCCATCATGCTGTTTTGGCGGGAGAAGCGGATCATCACGCAGCAGCCATGACGCCATCTGCCAGCAGCGCTGGCCACCATGCTGCGGATGATTCGAACTCGAATGCTCATGGCGATCATCACGGCGCAGAGAAATCCAAACCGGAACAAGCCCCGGCCGCCGCTCCAAGCACTCACACCCATGCCGATGGCAAAGAGCACCTCCATGACAGCTAAACGTAAAGCAGCGCGAGTGGCGATGCTGGCCGCCCTGTTTATGACCTCAGCGGTTCACGCAGCCGATGCCCTGACCATCGACGTGCACCGTGATGCAAATTGCGGATGCTGCAAGAAGTGGATTTCGCATCTGGAAGCGAATGGCTTCAACGTCATCGACCATGTCGAGCGCGACATGAGCGCGGTGAAGCAGCGTCTCGGCGTTGCACCACGGCTGGCGTCTTGCCACACCGCGGTGATCGACGGCAAATTCGTCGAAGGCCATGTGCCCGCCGCGCAGGTCATCGAACTGTCCAAGCGCGATGATCTGCTGGGCATCGCCGTGCCTGGCATGCCGGCAGGCTCACCGGGCATGGAGGTTGCTGGCACCCAGCACGCCTATAAGGTGATCGGCTTGACCAAAGACAGCACTGACCAGGTTATTGCCGACTACCCCGCGAAGTAATCCCCCCCGCTAGAACGGTCGCGGTCAAGCACTGACCGCCCCATCGCCTATCCAGCTGCCAGCAGTTGGGTAGGCATCACCACCGCTACCGCGCCTAACCCTGATAATGAATTGCAGGAAAAGAAACCTGACAACAAACTAGACGACTGGTCTATTTTTTAATACATTGCACGCCACAGGTTAATCCCGACCGGACGATTGACCATGCAAGCCAACGTGCCAGCCTGCGCAGTACACAAGCCCAGGCACGCCAACCTGCACTGAGCAGCTAACGAGATCCGCGTTACGCCACGACCAATGGGTCGTTAGTCTTCGCAACAAAAATAGACGACTGGTCTATTAAGGAACGATCGCATGTTCAACTTCGACTTTTACAACCCGACCCGCATTGTCTTTGGCCGCGACACCATCGGCCGCCTCGATGACTTAGTGCCGGCTGACGCGCGCGTGTTGCTGCTTTACGGCGGCCAGAGTGCCCACAAGACCGGCACCCTGGCGCAAGTACGCGAAGCGCTTGGTGCCCGGCACGTGCAGGAGTTCGGCGGTATCGAGCCGAACCCAAGCTATGAAACATTGATGCAGGCCGTGGCGCTGGTCCGTGAGCAGCGCGTGGACTTCCTGCTCGCGGTGGGTGGCGGCTCGGTGATTGATGGCACCAAGTTCGTGGCTGCTGCGGTTGGCTATGCCGGCGATGCCTGGGACATTCTCGAAACCCGCGGCGCCAAGATCCGCCACGCCCTGCCGTTCGGTAGCGTACTGACGCTGCCTGCCACCGGCTCGGAAATGAACCACAGCGGCGTGGTCACGCGCCGGGCAACGCAAGCCAAGCTGCCGTTTCGCAGTGCTCATGTGTTCCCGCAATTTTCAATTCTCGACCCGACCAAGACCCAGACCCTCCCCGTTCGCCAGTTGGCAAACGGCGTGGTCGATGCGTTCGTGCATGTCATGGAGCAGTACCTGACCTACCCAATCGATGCCCGCGTGCAGGACCGCTTCGCCGAAGGGCTGCTGCAAACCCTGATCGAAATCGGCCCGCTGATGCTGGAGGAATCCGCCGAGTACAGCACCCGCGCCAACCTTATGTGGACGGCCACCTTGGCGCTCAATGGGCTGATCGGCGCGGGCGTACCGCAGGACTGGTCTACGCACATGATCGGCCATGAGCTAACCGCACTGCACGGCATCGACCACGCACGCACGCTGGCCATCGTGCTGCCCGCGAACCTGGAAGTTCGCCGTGAAGCCAAGCGCGCCAAGCTGCTGCAATACGCCGAGCGGGTTTGGCAGATCCGCCAGGGCGACGAAGAACAGCGGATTGACGCCGCCATCCAACAGACCCGGACGTTCTTCGAAAGCCTCGGCCTACCCACGCGCCTATCGGCCTACCAGCTCGGCGCTGACGCCATTGATGCGCTGATCAACCAGCTCGACGCCCACCGCCTAACCGCACTCGGCGAACACAGCGACGTCAGCTTAGACGTCAGCCGCCGGGTGCTTGAAGCGAGCCTCTAAGCCGCGCCGCTAGCGCTACACACCCACGCTAGCGGCACATGAACAAACAGCCACAACCCCTTTTAACCGCAAGGTAAACCACATGAAAATCCTCCTCGTTCTGACTTCCCACGAGCAACTTGGCGACACTG
>JAWWDH010000273.1:0-4832 GCA_033720015.1 Pseudomonas sp. | reverse complement strand
GTAACGACGGTAACCTGCTGATCGAAGGCATGATCAAAGACAACCAGTTCGGCCTCGGCGACTTCCGCATGGTCGAGTCCAGCGAAGCCGGCATGCTGGTCCAGTTGCAACGCGCCGTGAGAAAGAATGAGCCAGCCGTGTTCCTTGGCTGGGCACCGCACCCGATGAACACTCAGTACGACATCACTTACCTAGAAGGCGGCGATGACGTCTTCGGTCCAGACTTCGGCGCGGCCAAGGTTTACACCGTCGTATCGCCCGACTACGAAGCGCGTTGCGCCAACGTCGGCAAACTGCTGAACAATCTGCAGTTCACCGTCGCCATTGAGAGCCAGTTGATGGAAAAGGTTCTGGAAAAACAGGATCCCGCTGTCGTCGCCGCCGAGTGGATCAAAACCAATCCCGAGATCCTCGATCAGTGGCTGGCCGGTGTGACCACGTATGACGGCAAGGATGGTGTGGCCGCCGTGAAAAAGCATCTAGGCCTCTAAGCCCTAGCCCTTTCAGCCCCGCCATACGATGGGGCCGAAAACCCTTCCCCGTAGTACTTGAACGGCCGCCTCGGCAGCTGTGACGGGGGAGTTTTTGCCCGCGAACCGACGATCTACAGCGCATGTCGGTCATCGCAAAGGTTGTTGCCCGCGTAGAAACGCTGAGTACGCCTGCTAGACCCGCAATCAGAGCGAGCCAGAACACCATTTGAACTGTTACTCAACTGACGGAGCATCTAATGCGCACACTTAAGACCCTTAGCCTCGGCCTTGCCGCCCTGGCACTCGGCATGGGCACCGCCCTTGCCGCTGAAAAACCCACACTGAAAATCGGCTATGTAAATGGCTGGGACGACAGCGTCGCCGCCACCCATGTGGCCGGTGAAATTCTGCAGAGCCAACTCGGCTACACCGTCGAGCTGAAAGCCGTAGAACCGGCCATCATGTGGCAAGGCGTTGCCCGCGGCGACCTCGACGCCACCCTCTCCGCCTGGCTGCCGGCAACTCACGGCGAGTACTTTGAAAAACTCAAAGATAAGGTTGAAGTGCTCGGCACCAACTACGAAGGCGCAAAAATCGGCCTAATCGTACCCGACTACGTTGCCGCCAAAAGCATTGCTGATCTCAACACTTACAGCAAAGACTTCGACGGAAAAATCACTGGCATCGATGCCGGCGCCGGCGTGATGCGCCGCGCAGAAGAAGCGATCAAGGAATACGCCCTCACCGACATCAAGCTGATGCCAAGCTCCGGCCCAGGCATGGCCACTGCCCTGACCCGCGCTGAAAAAGACAAGAAAGCAATTGTCGTCACCGGCTGGATCCCGCACTGGATGTTCGCCAAGTGGAAACTGCGCTTCCTCGAAGACCCGAAAAAAGTCTTCGGTGATGACGAACACGTCGACACCGTGGTGAACCCGAGCATCAACACCAAAGCCCCAGAAGCAACTGCTTTCCTGAAGAAGTTCTCCTGGACCGGTGAAGAGGTTGGCTCCGTGATGCTCGCCATCCGCGACGGCGCCAAGCCAGAAGACGCCGCCAAAGACTGGATCAACAAAAACCCAGAGCGCGTGGCTGAATGGCTTAAATAAGTAGCCCCGCCTGATTGAAAGAGGCGAGCTTATAGCTCGCCTTTTTTAGCCCCGTGTAACGCCAAAACTTCCCCCAAACAGCTAATAGTTGCCCTAGCGAATCGCCTCCGGCCCGTGAAAAGGCCTGCCTATCGTGGCAAACTGGCTGACCGCTAAAAGGCCGTGACGCTTCCATTCATCACCCAGTTACTCAAGAGGCTCCCATGACCTGGACTGTTTATCTCTCCGAAGGGATCGATACCGACTAGCGCCAGCAAATCATCAGGGCGCACAACAACTCAGCCTGGACATCACCTTCACCTCCGCCGTCACCGATCACGACAGCAGCGATGCCGCCGGCGACTTGCTGGGCGCTGAAAGCCAACCATTCTGGCGCGATCACAAGTCATCCAAGGTCAACGCTATCCGCACCAAGAATCTAATCGAGCACTGCGACATTGCAGTGATCCGTTTCGGCGATAAGTACAAACAATGGAACGCGGCCTTCTACGCCGGGTATTGCGCGGCACTAGCCAAGCCCTATATCACCCGGCATAACGACGACATCATTCACCCGTTGCTAGATTGATCGCTCAACAATAACCGGCCTAGACTGCCTGCATTTCGGGGGTCACCCCCACCGATGGAGAAATAGATGCCCAAGGTCGGAATGCAACCGATCCGCCGCTCACAATTGATCGCGGCGACTCTCGAAGCGGTTGACCAGGTCGGCATGGGGGATGCCAGCATTGCCTATATCGCGCGGATCGCCGGAGTGTCCAACGGCATCATCAGCCATTACTTCCGCGACAAGAATGGCCTACTAGACGCCACCATGCGCCACCTGATGAAGGCTCTCAATAATGCGGTGCGTGAGCGCCGTGCCAAGCTGCCGGAAGGCCAGACACGCGAACACTTGCGGGCAATCATCGCAGGCAACTTCGATGACAGCCAGGTCAATGGCCCGGCGATGAAGACTTGGCTGGCGTTCTGGGCCACCAGCATGCACCAGCCGGCACTAAGGCGCTTGCAGCGGATCAATGACCTGCGCTTGTACTCCAACCTGTGCGGCCAATTCCGCCAAGTACTCCCGCAAGAGCAGGCACGCTCAGCAGCCCGTGGACTGGCCGCACTGATTGATGGTTTGTGGCTACGTGGCGCACTGTCGGGTGAAGGCTTCGACACCCATCAGGCAATAGCGATCGCTTATGAATACCTCGACCTACAACTGGCTAAAGCCACCTAAACCCCTCTCTGCCGCGCCCACAGCAAAGCAGGCGCTATGAGCGCGCGATCGACACGGCACGTAACACCTCGCGACAAATACTGTACATCGACTCTAACCACCGCGGCAGACGCCGCCATGTCGTGTTTAGCACGGCCTTGTCGCTTTTGTTGATTGAGCGTTCAATAAAAATACCTTAGCCTATACTCCACTCTACGCCGGCTCCTGCCCCGCGCACTGGCCGCTAACAACCAGACACGAGGACAGCCCATGCCCCGCTTCGACGAACAGCAGCTTTATATTGGTGGCCGCTATGTAACGGCTACCAGCGGTGAGACCTTCGATAGCATCAACCCCGCCAACGGCGAGGTATTGGCTCAGGTGCAGCGCGCCAGCCGAGCTGATGTTGAGCTTGCCGTTGCTAGCGCCACCGAGGGGCAGAAGGTCTGGGCCGCAATGACCGCCATGCAACGCTCACGCATTCTGCGCAAAGCCGTGGACATTCTGCGCGAGCGCAACGATGAACTGGCCGAACTGGAAACCCTCGACACCGGCAAGCCGCTGTCGGAAACCCGCTTCGTCGATATCGTCACCGGCACGGATGTACTGGAGTACTACGCCGGCTTGATCCCCGCTATCGAAGGCGAACAGATCCCGCTGCGCGACACCAGCTTTGTCTACACCCGCCGCGAGCCGCTGGGCGTGGTCGCTGGTATCGGCGCCTGGAACTACCCGATTCAGATTGCCTTGTGGAAATCCGCTCCAGCGCTGGCCGCCGGCAACGCGATGATCTTCAAGCCCAGCGAAGTGACCTCGTTGACCACCCTGAAACTGGCTGAGATCTACACCGCCGCAGGTTTGCCAGATGGCGTGTTCAACGTACTGACCGGCAGCGGCCGTGAAGTTGGCCAGTTACTGACCGAGCACCCTGGCATCGAGAAGATTTCATTCACTGGCGGCACCGTGACGGGCAAGAAGGTTATGGCCAGCGCCTCCAGCTCATCGCTGAAAGAAGTGACCATGGAACTAGGCGGTAAGTCGCCGTTGATCATCTTCGAAGACGCTGACCTCGACCGCGCCGCAGATATCGCGGTCATGGCCAACTTCTACAGCTCCGGCCAGGTCTGCACCAACGGCACCCGAGTGTTTGTGCCGCGCATGCTGCAGGAGCGCTTCGAGGCCAAGGTGCTAGAGCGGGTTAAACGCATTCGTTTGGGCGACCCGCAAATCGAGGCCACCAATTTCGGCCCTCTGGTTAGCTTCGCCCATATGGAAAGTGTGCTCGGTTATATCGAGAAAGGCCGCAGCGAAGGCGCGCGCCTGCTAATCGGCGGCAACCGTGTAACCGAAGGCGAATACGCCAAGGGCGCCTATGTTGCCCCCACAGTGTTTACCGATTGCACGGATCAGATGACCATCGTCCGTGAAGAAATTTTCGGCCCGGTGATGAGTATCCTGGTCTACGGCACGGAAGAGGAAGTGATCCGCCGCGCCAACGCCACCGAATACGGCCTGGCAGCCGGCGTGGTAACTCGTGACCTAAATCGCGCACACCGGGTGATCCATAAGCTGGAAGCGGGCATCTGCTGGATCAACACCTGGGGCGAGTCGCCGGCAGAAATGCCAGTGGGCGGCTACAAGCAGTCCGGCGTCGGACGCGAAAACGGTCTGACCACCCTGGCACATTACACACGGATTAAATCGGTACAGATCGAAATGGGCGATTACACCTCGGTATTCTGACCACCGACACTCTTGTGATAGGGCTGGGGCACCGTTTTAGCGGCGACGCTTTCGCGACCACCTCCACCCACACACTGATCGCCACCCCGTAGCCCGGATGCAATCCGGGAGCATTCCGCGTTTTCCCCGGATTAAATCCGAGCTACAGGAACGTTTATGACCCAAGAATTCGACTACATCATCATCGGTGCCGGCTCGGCCGGTAACGTACTGGCCACCCGCTTGACTGAGGACGCCGACGTCAGCGTGCTGCTGCTGGAAGCCGGCGGCCCCGATTACCGCCTGGATTTCCGCACGCAGATG
>JAWWDH010000272.1:0-4837 GCA_033720015.1 Pseudomonas sp. | reverse complement strand
AGGACGCTTGATGCCCGCAGAAGCGATGCCCAATTCAAAACCTGGAACCGGGTGCAGGGTAGACAACGGGCCAAGACCAACAGCCATGGGAACGCTCCTAGAGGTGGTAGGACAAAATGAGATGGTAAAACGCCGCGAGCGGTCAGACCGTTCGCGGCGTTAATCAAGCTGAGCCAAGCATAGCCAACTTCACTGCCGGCTCAACCCATGCGACACGATCGGTTTAGTTCACCTGACCGTGACAATGCTTGTACTTCTTGCCGGAGCCACACGGGCAGCTCTCGTTGCGGCCAATCTTCGGCTCGGTACGCACAGGCGCCACGGCAACCGCTACATCACCCTCCTCTTCAGAGGTTTGCGGCGGCATAGCCGAGGCGTCCGCGTGCTGAAACTGCATGCGCTCAGCCAATGCCTCAGCCTCGCGACGCAGACGCGCCTCTTCTTCGGCCGGATCTTCGCGGCGCACCTGCACATGCGACAGCACGCGGATGGTGTCGCGCTTGATCGAATCCAGCAGCTCCTGGAACAGGGTGAAGGACTCGCGCTTGTATTCCTGCTTAGGGTTCTTCTGTGCATAACCACGCAAGTGAATGCCGTGACGCAGGTGGTCCATGGTCGACAGGTGGTCTTTCCACAGGTCATCCAGCACACGCAGAAGGATCTGCTTCTCGAAGGTGCGCAGCGCCTCGGCGCTGGCCTCGATTTCCTTCTCGTTGTAGGCCGTGATCAGCTCTTCGAGAATGCGCGCGCGCAGGGTTTCTTCGTACAGTTTATGGTCATCATCCAGCCACTGCTGGATTGGCAGACGCAGGTTAAAGCTGGTGAACAACGCTTCTTCCAGGCCGGCGATATCCCACTGCTCTGGCAGCGACTGCGGCGCGATATGCTCGTTGATCAGGCTCTCAAGCACTTCCTGACGGAACTCGGCGATGGTTTCGCCGATGTTGTCGGCAGCCAGCAGCGTGTTGCGCATGTGATAGATCACCTTGCGCTGCTCGTTAGCCACGTCATCGTATTCCAGCAGCTGCTTACGCATGTCGAAGTTGCGCCCTTCAACCTTGCGCTGGGCTTTTTCGATGGCATTGCTGACCATGCGGTGCTCGATGGCTTCACCGGACTGCATGCCCAGAGCCTTCATAAAGTTCTTCACCCGGTCGGAGGCGAAAATGCGCATCAGGCTATCTTCCAGCGACAGGTAGAAACGGCTGGAACCCGGATCACCCTGGCGGCCGGCACGGCCACGCAGCTGGTTGTCGATGCGCCGCGACTCATGGCGCTCGGAAGCAATCACATGCAAACCACCGGACTCAATCACCTGCTGATGACGCTTCTGCCAGTCGGCCTTGATCTGCGCGATTTGCTCGGGCGTGGCGTTTTCCAAATTGGCAACTTCGACTTCCCAGTTACCACCCAAGAGAATGTCGGTACCGCGACCGGCCATGTTAGTGGCAATGGTCAGCGCGCCTGGACGGCCGGCCTGGGCAATGATTTCCGCTTCTTTTTCGTGGAACTTGGCGTTGAGCACCTTGTGCGCAATGCCTTCCTGGTCGAGCAGCCTGGACATGTGCTCAGAGGTTTCGATGGTGGCAGTACCAACCAGCACCGGCCGCCCTTGCGCCATGCTTTCCTTGATGTCGGTGACGATGGCCGCGTACTTCTCGTCCGCAGTCAGGTAGACCAGGTCATTGAAGTCCTTACGCGCCAACTCACGGTTGGTCGGGATCACGATCACCGCCAAGCCGTAGATCTGATGGAACTCAAACGCTTCGGTATCAGCAGTACCGGTCATGCCGGACAGCTTGTTGTACAGGCGGAAGTAGTTCTGGAAGGTGGTCGAAGCCAGCGTCTGGCTCTCGGCCTGAATCGGCAGGCCTTCTTTGGCCTCGATGGCCTGGTGCAGGCCCTCGGACAAGCGACGGCCCGGCATGGTGCGACCGGTGTGTTCGTCGACCAGCAGTATCTGGTTATTCTGCACAATGTATTCAACGTTGCGGTTGAACAGCTTGTGCGCGCGCAGGCCCGAATAAACATGGGTCAACAGGCCCAGGTTGTGCGCCGAGTACAGGCTTTCGCCCTCGGCCAGCAGGCCAACTTCGGTGAGCATCTCTTCGACGAACTGGTGGCCGGCTTCGTTCAGCTCAACCTGGCGCGCCTTCTCGTCAAGCTTGTAATGGCCTTCCTGAGTGACGATGCCTTCCTCTTCCTCGACATGCAGCTTGAGGCGCGGAATCAGTTTGTTGACTTCACTGTAGAGACGCGAACTGTCTTCAGCCTGGCCGGAGATGATCAGCGGGGTACGCGCTTCGTCGATAAGAATCGAGTCAACTTCGTCGATTACGGCGAAATTCAGCTCACGCTGGAATTTATCTTCCAGGCTGAAGGCCATGTTGTCGCGCAGGTAATCGAAACCGAATTCGTTGTTGGTGCCGTAGGTGATGTCAGCCGCATAGGCTTCACGCTTCTCTTCCGGCGGCATAAACGGAGTTACGATACCCACCGACATGCCAAGGAATTCATACAGCGGGCGCATCCAGTTGGCGTCGCGGCGGGCCAGGTAGTCGTTGACCGTGACCACGTGCACGCCTTTGCCCGACAACGCATTGAGGTACACCGCCAGTGTTGCCACCAGGGTCTTGCCCTCACCGGTACGCATCTCGGCGATCTTGCCTTCGTGCAAGGTCATGCCACCGATCAACTGCACGTCGAAGTGGCGCATGCCCATCACCCGCTTACCGGCTTCGCGGGCAACCGCGAAGGCCTCAGCAAGCAACTGATCAAGGGTTTCACCTTGGCTCAGGCGGGCCTTGAACTCATCTGTCTTGGCACGCAGTTGCTCATCGGAGAGGGCAAGCATCTGCTCCTCGAAGGCATTGACGGCAATAACCGCCTTGAGCATGCGTTTAACTTCACGCTCGTTCTTGCTTCCAAAGAGTTTTTTCAACAAAGGCGCAAACATATCGACAGGATCTTCCAGGCGTATGGATTGAGGGCTACTGAACAGCGACCCATGCAGCCCTTATGGCTGCGTGCGAGGTGGGCATTCTACTCGGAAACGCCAATGAGGAAAGCGGCGTTATTCGACATCGCCAACTCGGGCGATGTAGCTGGCCGGATTGACCACCCGGCCATTCTTGGTGACCTCGAAGTGCACATGATAGCCACTGGCGCGCCCGCTGCGCCCAACCTTGGCAATCGTCTGGTCGCGTTGCACTAGGTCACCAATCTGCACCAGATTGCTCTGATTGTGCGCATACAGCGTGGTGTAGCCGTCTGCGTGACTGAGCTCTACGACATTGCCATAACCCGATTTGACTCCTGAGAAGCTCACCACCCCAGCAGCGACAGCCACCACATCACTGCCCGGTTTGGCGGCAAAATCGACACCCTTGTGCTGAGTATTACGCCCGGTCAGCGGATGTATGCGCCGGCCGAAGGATGAGGACATGTAGCCGTGACGCACCGGCATGCCGGAAAGGTATTCAGCCTCACTCAGCTGGCGTTCACCGATCAACTGCTCGAGCACTTCCAATAATTGCTCACGGCTGTCCAGGCGCAAGCTTAAGCGGTCGAGCTCCTCCATAAACTGCGGTGGCGCATAAGCCGCCTCACCCAAAGAGTCTTCAGCACCACCCTGACCGACGTTGAGCGAGAAGTCGAATTCACTGGCATCCAGATCCGCCAATTCGGTCAGTCGCTCACCCAGGGCATCCAGGCGCATCAGGCGGGCCTGCAGCTCAGCCACATGCACAGCAAATGCATCCAACTGACGCTGCGCATCTAAGCGCACGGCACCGACCTCAGCGCGTTGCTGATCCAGCACCTGATTGATTTGCGTGTCGTCTTGCACCCTCACGGTGGCAGGCGCCCACCAGGCACCTACCGCCACACCACTGGCGAGCGCGACAGCCAGCGCCAGTAATATCACCAGCAGTAGCCCGCGTGAATCCAGACGGATTGAGCGTGCGGCACCATGGTGCCGACTGAGTAAAATGATCTGCACAACTTTCCCCTAGCGGTGAAGCCACAGCCGGCAGCAGCGATTCTGCTACCATGGCGACCTCACTTTTTCAGGCGTCCTGCCATGACATTTCGTCCTTTGCCGGCCCGGGCTCCCGCCGCGCTGTTGCGCGAAGCGAAGCCTCTGAAAGCGCTGTTCAATCAAGCGCAACGCATTGATCGCCTGCAGCACTTACTGGAAAGCCAGCTACAGCCGGCGGCTCGCGAACACTGCCATGTAGCGTCATGGCGCGAGGGTTGCCTGCTGCTGATAATCACCGATGGCCATTGGGCCACGCGCCTGCGCTATCAACAAAAACGCTTGTTGAAACAGCTGCAGGCACTCGAAGAGTTCGCGACCTTAACGAAGATCCTGTTCAAGGTGCAACCTCCGACCGCCGAAAGGCGCACACCAGGTCGCACAATTTGCCTGTCCAGCAGCGCCGCGGAAAACATCCAGGCCACCGCCGAAGGCATCAGCGATCCCAAGCTACGCGCCGCTCTGGAGCGCCTAGCCAAGCACACGCAAAGCGACAAATTAGCCGACTAAACAGCAGGTAAAAATGCTCAGCAAGCATTGCCGCCTTGCGCGGCGACTTTCAAAGCGCGCCGATCGCCATATTTGCGGCCCTCGTGCTTGATGGATTGGACGGGCGCATAGCGCGGTTGACCAATACGCAGAGCAAGTTTGGCGCCGAGTACGATAGTCTCTCGGACATGGTCTCCTTTGGGGTGGCGCCGGCGTTGGTCATGTTCAGCTTCGCCCTTGGCGAGTTGGGCAAGTTTGGCTGGAGCGCTGCCTTCGTTTACGTCGCCTGCGCAGCGCTGCGGCTGGCGCGCT
>JAWWDH010000271.1:0-4866 GCA_033720015.1 Pseudomonas sp. | reverse complement strand
TCGAGGTCGATCTGCTTGGTCTGCACCTCAGCCTCGGCAGCCTGGATATTCGCCTTGCTCTGCTCGAAGTTGGAGACCGCGTTATCCAGCTCGCTCTCGCTGGCAAAACCTTTCTTCTGCAGCTCACGGATACGCTTGAGGTCACGAGCGGTCTGCCGGTAGCGTGCCTGCTCCTGCGCCAGTGCACCTTTGGCCCGGCTCAGTGCTGCCTGGTAGATGCGCGGGTCGATGCGAAACATCACTTGCCCCTGTTTGACCTGGCTACCTTCTAGGTAGGTACGCTCCTGCAGAATCCCGCTCACTTGGGCGCGCACCTGCACCTCACGAAAGCCTGCCGTACGTGCGGAATACTCAAACTCCAATGGCAGCGCTTCGACCTTTACGGTCTCCACTACCACTTCGGGCGCACGCGGTGCGTCGGCGGCATACAACGGAGCAGCCAGAACAGCTAGCAACAAGGAACCGGCAAGCGCCGGCAGATGGCGGGGAAAAAGCATGAATGTCTCCGAAAGGACGCAGGGCGCAGCATGTGAGGCTGGCAATGCTAGTTACATACACAAGTGTTTGTAAATAGAACATTGCCCTTAACTTCATTACACTTTGTGCTCAGCCTAGCCAGAAATATGCCTGCTGCCATGCGCCGAACCAAAGAAGATGCCGAGAAAACCCGCATTGCTCTCCTTGAAGCCGCCGAAACGCTGTTTCTGGAAAAAGGCGTGGCGCATACCAGCCTGGAACATATTGCCCGGCAGGCCGGCGTCACGCGCGGCGCGGTGTATTGGCACTTTGCTAACAAAGCACACTTGTTCAACGCCATGCTTAATCAGGTGCGCCTGCCGCCCGAGCAGTTAGCCGAGCGCATGCGTGGCTGCCCGGAGCACGATCCGCTGCTGACCCTGCGCGACCTGTGTATTGAGGCGATCACCAACCTGGCGCGCGACGAGCAGAAGCGCAGAATTTTCACGATTTTGCTGCGCCGCTGCGAGTTCACCGAAGAACTGCATGACGCTGAAGAGCGCCATGAAGCCTTTATCAACCAGTTTATCGAGCTCTGCGAACAGTCGTTCAGCACCCCATCGGTCAGCGTGCGCCTGCACGCGGAAATCAGCCCGCGCCTGGCCGCGCGTGCTGTGCATGGATTACTTATCGGCCTGATCCATGACTGGCTGCGCGACCCTACGCTGTTCGACCTCTTGCAAGACACCCCCAAGATGGTCGACGCCGGCTTTCGTGGGCTGATCCGCGACTGGTCAGCCCAAGAAGCATCCAGTACCGATCAGGCCAAGCCTGCGCTGTAACCGGCCTCAGCAATCGCAATAATCAACTCATCACTGGGCAAGCTACTACCCACAGTCACCTCGCCACCTTGCAGTTTTACCCGGACATCCGCAGCCGCATCACGGGCCAGCACGGCCTCGGTTACCGCTTTGATGCAATGGTCGCAGGTCATGCCTTCGACCCGAAATGTATGAACGCGTGTTGCTTGCATCACTAATCACCTGAATTAACCTGTTGAGGTGCACAGTGTCCTCCCTGCCAACGGGGTAAGGTCAAGCCATAAACAAGCGCCGAGCAGCATTTTTAACCTTGCACAACAGCGACCGCAGGGTGGCGGCCAGGAATGGCAGAGTCAGAAAACAACACTTGACCCTACCAAGGTGGCAAGGTTGATCCTGTCGTGAAATTCAATGGAGGCTGTCGCATGTCCAATCTCACCACCTTTGATTTGCCGATCAGCGGCATGACCTGCGCCAGCTGCGTCGGCCGCGTAGAGCGCGCCCTGGCCAAGGTCGCCGAAGTCAGTAGCGTCAGCGTCAACCTGGCCAGCGAGCAGGCACGCATCGAAGCGCCAGCGGCCAGCTTGGAACAGCTGGTTGCGGCCGTCAGCGCCGCCGGTTACCAGGTACCCAGTGAACGCCTGGAACTGGCTATCAGCGGCATGACCTGCGCCAGCTGTGCAGGCCGTATCGAACGAGCTCTGGCGCAACAGCCAGGCGTTATGGCGGTGAGCGTCAACCTGGCCACAGAACGTGCACAGCTGCAGGTGCTCCCCGGCACTGAACCGAAGGCCCTGCTGCAAGCCGTCAGCCAAGCGGGTTACCAGGCCAGCCCGGTCAGCGACACACAGGCCACGCCGGCCACAGCAGGCAAACAATTGCAGCGCGAGCGCTGGATGCTACTTCTGGCCATCATACTGACCCTGCCGCTGGTCATTCCAATGTTCGTCGAACCCTTTGGCCTGCACTGGATGCTGCCGGCCTGGGCGCAGTTTGCCCTCGCCACGCCAGTACAGTTCATCTTCGGCGCACGCTTCTATCGTGCGGCCTGGAATGCACTGCGCGCCAAAGCGGGGAACATGGATCAACTGGTCGCCATCGGCACCAGCGCCGCCTATGGCCTGAGCCTGTATCAGTGGGCCGTCACCCCAAACGGGGCGATGGCGCACCTGTATTTCGAAGCCTCGGCGGTGATCATCACCTTGATTCTGCTCGGCAAATACCTGGAAAGCCGCGCCAAGCGCCAAACCAGCAGTGCCATCCGCGCCTTGCAGGCCTTACGTCCGGAGCGCGCGCTGCGCCTGCGCGATGGCAACGAACAATGGGTGGCCCTCAACGAATTGCAGTTGGGTGACCGTATTGTGGTCAAACCCGGCGAGCGCTTCCCGGTCGACGGCCTGGTAAAGGAAGGTCAGAGCCACGCCGACGAGGCGCTGATCAGTGGCGAGAGCCTGCCACAGCCCAAACAACCGGGGGACACCGTCACCGCCGGGGCGATAAACGGCGAGGGCCGCCTGTTGGTGGAAACCACCGCGCTGGGCGCAGAAACCGTGCTGTCGAAGATTATTCGCCTGGTCGAAGACGCCCAGGCCGCCAAGGCACCGATCCAGAAACTGGTGGATAAAGTCAGCCAAATCTTCGTTCCCAGCGTGTTGCTGATCGCCCTGGCCACGCCCACCGCAATCATGGCCGGCACCGGCGTGGCCGCACGCCACGGTATTCTGATCAAGGATGCCGAAGCCTTAGAGGTAGCCCACTCGGTCAGCTTGGTAGCCTTCGACAAGACCGGCACCCTGACCTCCGGCGCCCCTCGGATTGCCCACCTGCAAGCCGTCGACGGTGATACCACGCAATTGCTGCAACTGGCCGGCGCGCTGCAGCGCGGCAGCGAACACCCACTGGCTAAGGCGGTGCTCGACCAATGCACGGAGCAGCAGCTGACACTGGCCGAGGTCAGCGACAGCAAAGCGCTGGCCGGGCGCGGTATCGCCGGACGGATTGGCGAGCGCCAACTGGCCCTAGGCAACAAACGCCTGCTGGAAGAGCACTGGCTGCAGAATCAGGTGTTAAACGCCGAGGCGCTGGCCTGGGAGGCCGAAGGCCGCACCCTGTCCTGGCTGATGGAGCTCACTCCGCAGCCCCAGGTATTGGGCCTGTTTGCCTTTGGCGACACCCTCAAGGACGGCGCTGCAGAGGCCATCAGCGCGCTGACAGCGCAGGGCATTGCCAGCCACCTGATCAGTGGCGACAACCAGGGTAGCGTCAACGCCGTGTCGCAGGCCCTTGGTATCACCACTGCGCATGCGGAAGTGCTGCCGGCGAACAAGGCTGCCATCATCACCGAACTGAAGAAAAAGGCTGTGGTGGCCATGGTCGGCGATGGCATCAACGACGCGCCCGCACTCGCCGCCGCCGATGTCGGCATCGCCATGGGCAGCGGCACCGATGTGGCCATGCATGCCGCCGGCATCACCCTGATGCGCGGCGACCCGCGCTTGGTGGCCGACGCCCTGGATATCAGCAAGCGCACCTATAACAAAATCCGCCAGAACCTGTTCTGGGCCTTCGCCTACAACCTGGTCGGCATTCCATTAGCGGCCGCTGGCCTGCTCAACCCGATGCTAGCGGGCGCGGCCATGGCACTGTCCAGCGTCAGCGTGGTGAGCAATGCCCTGCTGCTGAAAACCTGGAAACCCAAAGAGCACAACTGAAAACCGTAGGGTGGGTTAGGCGCAAGCGCCATAACCCATCAGCGTTATTCGCCGTACCAACTGATGCATACAGACGCGGTCTGCTGGCTATCGCTGCGCTCAATGCCATCCGCCGAACATCGCTTAGGAAACGCCCATGAACATCGGCCAAGCCGCAAAGAAAACCGGCCTTAGTGCCAAGATGATCCGCTACTACGAAAGCATCGAGCTGCTGCCCGCCGCCGACCGCTCGGACAGTGGCTACCGCCAGTACAACGCGCAGGATTTGCACCGCCTGGCGTTTATCAAGCGCTCGCGCGACCTGGGGTTTTCCCTCGCCGAAGTCAGCCAGCTACTGGCCCTGTGGCAGGACCGCCAACGTGCCAGCGCCGACGTCAAGGCCCTGGCCGCCGCGCATATCACTGAGCTGGAACGCAAGATCAGCGAACTCAGCAGCCTGCGCGACACGCTCAGGGTGTTGATGAACAGCTGTCAGGGTAACGACCGCCCGGACTGTCCAATCCTCAAGGACCTAGAGTCCGGTTGCGCTCATTAAGGGCTCAGATCACCTGCTGCAATGCAGCACAGTCCACCGCAAAATGATCGCTCAGCTCTGGCCATGGATTTTCCGCCAGGTTAACCAGCACGCTGCGCGCCCCGGCGGCGCGCGCGCACTCCAGATCAAAACGGTAATCACCGACCATCACCAGCTCGCTCGGCGCCACCTGCCATGCCTTGGCAAAATGCAGCAGGCCGCCCGGATCGGGTTTCGGCGGCGCCTCATCGCGGCCAATGACATCGGCCACGGCAAAGCAGTCATCCAGGCCGATGGCGCGCAAGGTCAGCAGCGCCAGCTCGTGAGCATTGCGGGTCAGGATGCCGAGCCGGCAGCCGCGCCC
>JAWWDH010000270.1:0-4876 GCA_033720015.1 Pseudomonas sp. | reverse complement strand
AGGCGGCAGGCTGTCGCCGAATACGTGGGAGAAATTCACCCCGCCTTTTTCGATCAGCGCGCCGTTCTCCATCACACGCGTGCGCCCGCCGCCACCGCCCGGACGCTGCCAGGCATCCTCAAAAAATTCGGCACCGCCGTCTTCGGCTTGCAGGGCAGTACAGATACGGTCTTGCAGGTCCAGCAAATAGGCTTTGACGGCCTCAGTACGGTCACTCACGGCGGCACCTTGAAAGCAGGTAAAGCGGCTCAGTCACATAGGGACTGAGCGGCGAAATCGGCGGCAAGCATAACATTTGCACCCGCCACCTCGCAGTTGACGCCAGTCAATGCAGACGATTGGATAGCGGCACTCTTGCGCGTCTGCGTGCATGATCCAGCCATTCATTCGTTGAGGAGTCCGACAATGCCCATGCGTATTCAATTTAGCCGCCACGGTGGCCCAGAAGTACTCGACTACCTCGATTATCAGCCCAGCGCGCCCGGCCCTCATGAAGTACGGGTGCAGAACCAGGCGATTGGCCTGAACTTTATCGACACCTATTTCCGCAGTGGCCTGTATGCACCACCCAGCCTGCCATCCGGGCTGGGTACCGAAGGGGCGGGCATTGTCGAAGCCGTGGGCTCAGCCGTTAGCGGCTTTCAGGTCGGCGACCGCGTGGCTTACGCCACCGGGCCCTTGGGCGCATACAGCGAGCTGCATGTGTTGCCCGCCGAGAAGCTGGTGAAACTGCCGGATGCGATCAGCTTCGAGCAGGCCGCCGCAGTGATGCTCAAGGGTCTGACCGTGCAGTACCTGCTACGGCAAACCTTTGCCCTGCAAGGCGGTGAAACCATTCTGTTTCACGCGGCCGCCGGCGGGGTCGGCTCACTGGCGTGCCAATGGGCCAAAGCGCTTGGGGTCAAGCTAATCGGCACCGTCAGCTCCGCCGAAAAAGCCGCGCGCGCCAAAGCGCAGGGTGCCTGGGCAACCATCGACTACAGCCATGAGAACGTCGCCCAGCGCGTACTCGAACTAACTGACGGCAAGAAGTGCCCGGTGGTGTATGACGGCGTCGGCAAGGACACCTGGGAAACCTCGCTGGATTGCGTCGCCCCGCGCGGCTTGTTGGTCAGCTTCGGCAATGCCTCTGGCGCAGTCAGCGGGGTCAACCTGGGCATCCTCGCGCAAAAAGGCTCGCTGTTCGTCACCCGGCCGATTCTGGCGGGCTACGCCGATACACCGACGCGCTTGCAAAGCATGGCCGACGAACTGTTTGCGATGATCAGCAGCGGACAGCTGCAGGTGGACATCAGCAATCGCTATGCGCTCAAGGATGCGGCGCTGGCGCAAACCGCCCTGAGCGCGCGGCAAACCACCGGTTCGACCATTCTGCTGCCGTAAAAATCCGTAGGGTGGATTAGTGACGCATCCACAAAGCGTGCATCCTGTGAGGTGCCCCTGCGTCGCGTAACCCACCATGCAGAGGCGCAGACAGCCTTCAGGAGGGCCTGATCACATCGCCGCTGATCAGGTCGCGGATCAGGCTGGGGTTCTTACGCCCACCCAAAGCCCCGCCGAGCACCCGATCCAGTTGCCCAGGGAAGTACTGCTCAACGCGCAAACGACTACGGGCTGAGGGACGCCCGGCCGGATTCGCCGAGGTCGAGACCAGCGGCCCGGTCAACCGGCAGAGGGCACGCACCTGCGGATGGTCACTGACGCGCAGGGCCACACTGCTGAACTGACCGCTGATCCACTCGGGCAAGCGGTTTTGATGCGGCACCAGCCAGGTATTCGGCCCCGGCCAGCTACCGGCCAGCCGCGCCAGCCAGATTTCCGGGAGGTCCTCGAGGAGAAAATCGAACTGCTCGATATCCGCCGCCACCAGAATCAGCCCCTTGTGCACGGGCCGATCCTTCAGCGCCAGCAAGCGTTCTACGGCTTCGTCATTCCAAGGGTCACAGCCCAGCCCCCATACCGCCTCAGTCGGATAGGCAATCACCCCGCCATTGCGCACGACCCGTGCGGCCTGTTGTATTTGCCAGTTGCTGACCATTGATTGCTCTCCGCTAAAGCCTGGCGGGCAGTGTATCCAAGCCAAGAGCCGGTACAAGGCCTGGCGAACGAGAGTTCTGCACGGCGCTGCGTTAGCCAGCAAGGAAACGCGGTGGCTGCAAAGTACCTAGCGAACCAGACGAACCGAGCTAACCCTTGAGCCGAATTTAAGGCGCACGGCCCACCCAATGGCCATTTTCACAGGCCACGCGGCCATCCAGCTCAAGTTCCGTGAGCGCGGCCAGAACCTCGGCCAATGGCAGCCCACTGGCCATCACCAGCGCCTCACTGCTATGCGGCGCCGCATGCAGCAAGGCCAGCAATGGATGCCTGGACGGCTCTGGCTTGCACGAGGGGCTTATGGGCGGCTGCACCTGCCAGCCGCGCAAGGCCTGCAAAATATCCTCAATACTTTCCACCAGCGTCGCACCTTCACGGATCAACTGATGACAACCGCGCGCACCGGGATGATGAATTGAGCCAGGAATCGCATACACCTCGCGGCCCTGCTCGGCGGCCAGGCGGGCAGTAATCAATGAACCGCTGGACGGGCTAGCCTCTACCACCAGCACGCCCACCGAGAGACCACTGATAATTCGGTTACGCCGCGGAAAATTGCTGGCATGCGGCGGGCAGTCCAGCGGCAACTCGGAGATCAGCGCACCACCCTGGGCCACAATCGCGGCCGCCAACGCCTTGTGTCGCGCCGGATACAGACACTGCAAGCCGGTACCCAGCACCGCTACCGTCTTGCCGTTCGCGTCCAGTGCACCCTGATGCGCCGCGCCATCAATGCCCAACGCCAATCCGCTGGTAATCACAAAGCCGCCGCCGGCCAGGCTGCGGGCAAAACTCTGCGCAGTATCCAGACCCGGCCGCGAAGCACGCCGACTGCCGACCATGGCCAGCTGCGGCTGCTCCAGCAACGTCGGATCGCCCTGCACAAACAGCAGCGGCGGGGCATCCGTCAGTTCGGCCAGCAAGCCGGGATAAATAGGCTCGTCCCACATCAGCAGGTGTTGTGTCTGGCCCTCCAGCCAGGCCAGACTTTGCGCGGCTCGCTCACGCACGTCAGCACTGCGCCGCGCGTCGCTGCTCACCTGCGGCAAACCCAGCGAACGCCAGGCGCTGGCCGGCGCGCTCAGTGCAGCAGAGGCGCTGCCGAACGCACTGAGTAATTTGCGAAAACGCCGGGGGCCTAGCTCCGGCAGGCAGTGCAGGCGCAGACGGGCTTCAAGTTCAGCAGGGGAAATAGCAGAAGGTTGCGACATACGGATCATCCTTGATCAGTCGCGCCGCATGGGCGGCCAGGGAAGGAGCGGCATAAAAAACCCCGCATTCGCGGGGCTTTCGGTGTTACGGGTTACGTACTTTGTCCATCAGCTCAAGCGAGCGTGAAGCACCCAGCACCAGGCCATAACTGAGCTTGTCGTAGGTGCGGAATACCATCAACAAACCCGAACGCTCATCCGGGATTTTCACCGAATCACCGGTTATGCGGTCACGTACGGTTTCGCCAGTCTTGTAGATTGCCAACACGTTGCCTTCTTTCAGACCATCGCGGACGCCCTTATTGATGGTCACCACATCGAACTGACCAATCTGGGTCACGCCGCGCGGCACATCGAGGATCACCCCGTTGATCTCGTTTTCCGGCTCACTCGGCATAAAGGTCGAGTTGATCGCCCGCTCTTCGGTGGCAAACAGACGGTCGCCAAGGCGCACTTCCTGGGTCGAACGAGTGAGCATCATGGTGCCGATGTCGCCTTCCTCGGCGACAATTTGGCCGGAGCCGATATCGTCAGCATTGATGCCAAGGAATTCCTTGGTCTCAGGGTCTGTGTAGGTTTTGCCCTGACGGAAGATGCCATACGCTGGCGCTGACTCGTCAAAGACACCGCGGGCATACACACGATCACCAGCACCGCTGACGACACGTTCGGCGTTGCCGGCAACGATATACGGCGCGCCCAGAAACTGCTCTGGCTTATCCACAATGCGGTTGCTCAGCAGGAAGCTGTTGATCGCCTCCAACGGAATCGCCGGAATCGCCTCAGCCATTGGCGTACTGCGGATCTGCGGCGACAGCTTGATAGTGCCGCGCGACTCGCCGCGGTTAAGCATTAGGCGTGGCTGACCATCGACATACACTAGACTGAGCAGGTCGCCCGGGTAGATCAAGTGAGGGTTTTCCACCTGCGGGTTGGCATGCCAGATTTCTGGCCACTTCCACGGCTGACTCAGGAATTTTCCGGAAATATCCCAGAGGGTATCGCCCTTGACCACGGTATAACGGTCTGGGTGACCGTCCTTGAGTTGCACGGCGGCCTGGGCCAAGCCACTTGCCGCAACTAGCAGCAGGGCGAGTAGTGATTTCCTCATGCGGTGAATCCCTTTATTATGTGCCTTCACGTGGAGCGCCCTAGCGCCGCGACAAAACCCAGTCGTGCTGCGGCGTGAAGCCGTTTTTCAATGCTGCTCATCATCTTAGCAGCGGATTTTGACTTTATTCCACAAGTGCATCACAAACGCATATGGCGATTCTAAATATCCTCGAGTTCCCCGATCCGCGCCTGCGCACCATCGCCAAGCCGGTGGACGTGGTCGACGACGCCTTGCGTCAGCTGATCGATGACATGTTTGAAACCATGTATGACGCGCCCGGCATTGGCCTGGCGGCCACCCAGGTCAACGTGCACAAGCGTTTGGTAGTGATGGATCTGTCCGAAGACAAGTCCGAGCCACGGGTGTTTATCAACCCCGAGTTCGAACCGCTGACCGAAGAAATGGATCAGTACCAAGAAGGCTGCTTGTCAGTACCGGGCTTCTACGAGAACGT